>JAAYHT010000024.1 GCA_012735285.1 Clostridiales bacterium
ATTATAGTATTGGGATTGGAACTGGAATTATTTGGCGAAAATTCAATAGTGGGCGAGAAGAAAAACGTTGGATAGAAGAAAAAGTAAACGTTATGTTAACAAATAAATCTAGTAATCTATCAGTTCAATTAAGTAAGCTAGGAATCAATTTTGGGGTGGAATACCACATTTCTAATAATATAACTTTGAGAGGAGGATTTAATGGCAAAGAACCGACTTTTGGATTAAGATTAAGACTTAAACGTTTTAATTTTGAATATGCATATTGGCTAGCTGAGGCAGGAGCGACACAATTTTTTGGAAGCAACTTTTCCTTTTAGAATCATACTCACTAAATTTTAATGAATTTTAGATCATTTTAAAGGGCATTGATTACGTTACAGATATAATTGACTTTTCAACGTTATTCGAATACTATATCTTGGCCACATGATTAAGGTGATTAGCATTTTATAATTCCTCCTGGTTAAAATTCATAAGGAGACGTTGAGCATGTTGCTTAAAAGAAAGATTGAGTTTATCCATCTTATTTTATTTGTATTTCTAGTGTTCCCTGCACATGCAGCAATTGATTTGAGCATGAAGGGATCAGTTTATTCGGAAATAAGACTACTACCAGACAACAACTTTGAAGCTGGTCAGCAAATCCGTCTCTACAGTGAATTAATTGGAAACGGGGATAGCTCTATTTATGCAAGACTATGGTTTTTTAATCAAAAAGCAGGTGAATTGAGTAGGTTTGACTCAATATCCCATTTAAGTGCCATTAACTTAATTGATTGGGTAGAGCTGAATTTAAATACCAAATTAGGTATATTGGCTATCGGAAACTATGAATTAAATTATTCACCTTATACAATAAGCCTACGAGATAATGCTTTAAATGATTACTGGAATTCCAACAATGACTATAGAGGTATAGCTCTTAAAGGTTTTAATTTATTGGGTTTTTCAGGTGACGGATTTATATTATGGGGGCTTGAAAAGAATTCTTCTAAAAATTTGTCAGGTATTTCATTAAGAAAGGACTTCTTAAACACAAAAATTGAAACCATTATTTACAATTTTAGTGATAAAACAGAAGAAACAATTAAGAAGGTACGTGAGGTTTCTAAAGGAAAACTTGTCGAAATGCCAAATGAACTTATTTGGGAACAACTTGTAAGTTTGGGTTTCGAACAAAATTTGGGTAAGTTCGGCTCTCTGAGTTATTTGATTGCAGCCCAGGAACAAGTTGAAAATAACTATAGTTTTGACGTTTTAAAAGAAGCTAAGATAGAGATTCCTTTGACGGAAGTTGAAAAAGTTGTATTGGGATATCGTGATATACCATCAAATTACAATCCATTATTACGTGACCGTACGCCAGAATTTGACTCGAACACTGGTTATTACCTTGGATTTAACCCTGTAGACCGTTATCGAAATAAAGTTGGTTTTTATGCTTCAGTAGAAATAAACCAACCCACTCTTACAGCAAAACTATTTCTTTCAAATATGAAAGAACATAAGAAAATGCCAAATCGTTATCTGGTAAAAGAGTTATCAATTTTCAAAAAAAATAATCACTGGGAATATGACTTTTTTTCAAAGCTTAAAGAAATCCAACGATTGTCAAACACTCAGATCTCTGATGCTTTTTTGAATAAATTTTGTCGTTTTATAATCAGGAAAAGGTATCCGCTTAAATCCCTTTATCTTATACCTGGTGCGGAGTTTAGATATCAAGATAATTTCAATTTTAGATATCAAGATAATTTCAATATTGATAATAAAACTTTGTCGCTTTTCTTTCAATGCGAACAAGAGTGTTTTTTAGCAGAAGTGGGTCTTAAGAAGAAGCTTACAGGAAAAACGTTGGAGGGATATTGGTTTGGTCTTAAATATTTAGCTCCTAATGGATTGAGTTTTCATTACCGCTATACATTCACACCCGATGGTTCTTCATATAATCTTCCACCAGACGGAAAAATATATTACGATCCAGATTATAGAGTATTAGAACCAGATAATATTTTTCAAATAAGTGTAGATATTAAATTTTAATGTTTTTCTAATTATCATAAGGCTGTGAATGGGGGGGGGGAGCATTGAGGTGTTCATTCGTGAAATTTCTTAAAATTTACTGTATATTCACCTTTTTAATGACCAGTGCATTACTTGCATCAGATAATCTTCTCCAAAATGGAGATCTAGAGGGAGAAGATATTAGCGAATTTTGGTCTGGAGCGCCTGGCGATTTAAAACAATGCTACATTTTTCAAGAAGAGGACGGTAATAGATGTCTTAAGATTGAAGTTCAGGGCATTCGTGATACTGGTAAAAAATATTACATTAAGGGAGAGATCTTTATAGGCGGTGTCCAAGGTAGGTATGGTACTGACGGAAGTCAAGCACTAAGGTTAAAGCCAGATACTACCTATGAATTTGGTTTTGACATTAAAGGGACTATTGAACGTGCTAGATATGTTCAATTGCGTGTGTGGTCAGAAGGAGAAGGAGAAGATGGGTCAAAAAGTAGGTTTATTGATTCGACGATTGGAACGAATGAAGTAATAATCAAAGAAGATGAATGGACACGGTATGAAGGAGAAGTCACTACCGATAGTACTACTCATACAGGCGTGTTAAGAATATATCTATATCCTGAGGGTCGTTATGATGAATGGAAATACAAAATTGGTGATTATATATTACTAGATAATGTAGTCATTAGGGAAAAGAATTTCTTAAACTGATCTTAGATACTCTAGGGGTTGCTGAATAAATTCAAATCAGCAATTCCAAACCAAAATTCTGGATATAAGTTTATGGGAAAGCAGCTTGAAAATCTGCTTAAAAAGAGAGCGCACCCGGCGCTCAAGGTTCATTACCAAAAACTGCAGGGAGATTACTGTCTGACTTGTTTCCTGAAGGCGCGTCATAATAAGACCCAACCCGTAACGTCGCTTTCCTTCTCCAAATTTCCCTTCTACCGCATTTCGTTCTTTGGCATCTTGGTATTCTTGTTTGCGAATTTGGAGCTCTTTGTTTTTAGGAGGGCGCTCTAAACAGGGGCCACTTAGTTTAGAATGAACTATTTAATTTCTGGTAAACATGGTAGTGGGAAGCGGGTGTTTTTTATGATATTACCACTATCCCGTCTTATTTCCAAGAGATGCTTATGTGGTAATAACTTATCCCAGTACAACCTAAGAATGTTTTGGTATGAGGTGACAAAAGTGCCACCCCATTACAATTGATACAATGAAGTCTGCGAAATAAACAGGTTAAAGGTAGAACTTACGGCTTTTTTCGATTGACACGGAATTCATTCCATCGAATTCCTAGATCATTACCGTGCTAAGGATGATGATGAGAAGCTGTTAGCTCAACGCACAAGGTTGACATGGGGGCGAACGCGTTCTTACATTATATCGAGGAGACAACCGAAGGTAAAGCTTTTATGACATTCATTGCATTTGTTATACGTACGTATTGATTGAACAGACTCCCTAAATACCTGAGAGATAACTCAACTTCCATGAAATAGGCATTCAGCCAGTTGTTAGTATCACCATCCTTTCGGGCCATGATGTATCAATTCACAAAAGTTTAGATCAAAAAACGGATTCTTCGTCTACGCTAAAAAAACTGACAAATTAAGGGTTAAAGGCAAAGTCTTATTAACGATTGTGGGTAAACTAGAGTTAAGCCAACTAGATAATAGTTTAACCTAATATATTATTTGATTACAATTTGATCCGCCAGAATGACGGCGGGAAGGAGGTTTTTATGAAATTCATTAGTAAAATACATTCCTATTTGGTATTAATTTTAGCAATAGTATTAATCTCTTGTGCAAATGGTTCGGAAAAAGATGTATTGATAGTAAATGCTGCTGATTACGGTTTTGATGAAAATGACTCTACTATAGCACTACAGGCAGCAATAGATTCTGGTGCGAAGAAAGTAATAGTACCAAATATGGGTAAAGATTGGATTATTAGTCGGACAATAACTTTAGTTAGTAATCAAACAATATGTTTTGAACCTGGAGTTGTAATATCTGCTAAAAAGGGAGCTTTTAAGGGTACAAAAGAGTCGCTTTTTCAAGCTACAAATAAAAGTAACATTGTATTATTTGGATATAATGCAACATTAAAGATGCAAAAGCAAGATTACATGGGTTCAGAATATACAAAAGGCGAGTGGAGACATATATTGGCTTTACGGAGTTGTACGAATATTAAAGTGTTGGGTCTCACTTTAC
>JAAYHT010000203.1 GCA_012735285.1 Clostridiales bacterium
GCATATATGGCAACATTACCTGAGCCAGACACAACAACGGTCTTGTTTTCTATCGAGTTACCATGCTGACGAAGCATTTCTTCAATCAGGTATACTAACCCATAGCCCGTAGCTTCTTTCCGTGTTAGGGATCCGCCGTACAGCAATCCCTTACCTGTGAGCGCGCCATTAAATGAATTGGACAAACGTTTATATATTCCGTATAGGAATCCTATTTCACGTTCACCGACTCCTATGTCTCCAGCAGGAACATCTGTATTTTCTCCTGTATGACGAAACAGCTCTGTCATAAAACTCTGACAGAATGCCATTACTTCTCGTTCTGATTTCCCTTTTGGATCGAAATCTGAGCCACCCTTTCCTCCACCAATAGGCAGCCCTGTGAGTGAATTCTTAAATACTTGTTCAAAACCTAAAAATTTAATGATACTAAGTGAGACACTAGGATGAAAACGTAAACCCCCTTTATATGGGCCTAAGGCGCTGTTAAATTGAACCCGGTAACCCTTGTTTACCTGAACTCTTCCAGCGTCATCAACCCATGGAACCCGGAAAATTATTACACGTTCAGGCTCACATAATCTCTCAAGTATACCTGCTTTCTCATATTCGGGATGATCATCAACAAATGGTTGTAAGCTAGTAAGTGTCTCAGTTACAGTCTGATGAAATTCCGGTTCATTCGGATTTTGTTTTATTATTTTTTCTAGCACATTCTTTGTGTAAGACATAATGTTTTCCTCCTGTCAGAATAAAAAAAGGTGCATACCGACACACTGGTACTAACCAATATGCCGATAAAAACCTTTGTTTATCGGAAATTAATATACCATGTTATTTAGTTTTTTGTCAATAATTTTTATAGGCTTCGATTATAAATCTTCAAATGTTCTAATTATTTTTTCAGCAACAGCCCTTTTAGTTATGCGCATATCCATAGCCTGCTTTTCAATATACCTGTGGGCTTCTTTTTCAGTCATCTTCATAAAAGATATCAGTAAACATTTTGCACGGTCCACAATGCGGATATCTTCAATTTTCTTTCTAAGCTGGATGTTCTCAGTCTGCATCTTTTTCATTCTGTAATATAGCGACCTGGTAAGCGATACCGCTGATAAAAATACATCAATATCAAAAGGTTTTGCAATAGTCAAAACGCCCTCTCTTTCACAAATGGCCGATACAGCCTCATAGAACTCTTTCTTTACAATTAGAATGACTTGTGTAATCTCTTTAGATGCCACATGCAGTGCAAAGCTTTCACCGGTTTCATCCCTGAGCGGTGAATCGATTACAACTAAATCAAAATCCCGTTCTAAAAGAACCCTGCGTGCTTCACCACATGACTTTACGGCGGTGATTTGACAGGCTGACGCTGGTATTAGTAATTCAGAAATATATGATGCTACTTTTTCTGAAGCTGCTACAATCATAACGTTTTCCATACCTCTGCTGCCTTCCTGACATATCAATCATATAGTTCCAAAGTATCTTTTTTTATAAAACTCCGCCTTATCATTAGCCACTAAAAAGTCCTCTGCTTCTCTTTTTTTAATTGAAATGTACTTTAAGAGTAATTCGTTACCTATTACACTTCTGACAAAATCACTGTTTTCCGCAAGCTTAATAGCCTCATCCATATTTACTGGAAGGGGCGTAAGTGCTTTAGTTATGTCCCCTTCCGTTGTATACAAATCTACATTAACAGCTGCCGATAAAACCATACTTTTTTCAATTCCCTCTATTCCTGCTGCAATAATTAGTGCATAGGCAAGATAGGGATTCGTGGATGGGTCGGGAGAAAGCAGCTCCATCCTGACTTTTTCCCCCGAAGCTGTAGGAATTCTAATGAGTTGAGAGCGGTTCTGGAAGGACCAGGAAACATAGGCAGGAGCTTCAAACTTTCCAAACCGTTCATATGAATTTGCAATCGGATTTAAAAAAATCGTAAATTCAGGTATTCTAGCAAGTATGCCGGCGATAAAGCTTTCTGCGACATTTGACTGCCTTTCCTCTATATTTTTAAAAATATTAATACCGTTTTTTGCAAGAGAAATATTAATATGCATTCCACTTCCTGGGAATTCAAGTAAAGGCTTAGGCATAAAAGATGCAAACAAACCATTACGGGCAGCAATTGTTTTTACAACCGTCTTGAATGACTGTAAATTATCTGCGCTTGATAGCGCATCGCTAAATTTGAATACAACCTCGTTCTGTCCTGGTCCTTGTTCGTGATGTGAGCTTTCTGGTTTTATTCCCATTTCTTCGAGGGTCAGGCAGATTTCACGACGTATGTCCCCGCCAAGATCTAGAGGATACATATCTAGATATCCACCTTTGTCCAGTGGCGTGTCTGTCGGTTCTCCGTCTTCATTCGTTTTAAAAAGATAGAATTCACATTCCGCTCCAACCTTGCAAACATATCCCATGTTTTCGTAATGCCTGACAACCTTTTTTAAAATATTCCGGCTGTCATGTTCACATAAAGCACCGTCAGGGTTTTTTACGTCGCAATAAAAGCGTATTACTCTACCTGGGCTAGGGCGCCACGGCATAACCATTAGCGTAGAAGGATCGGGGAAAAGGAATAGATCTGCTTGTGAAGCATCCCCAAATCCACATACAGCACGGGGGTCGAACGACACACCGTTTTTTAATGCTGATTCAAGCTCATCTGCCATAATTGACAGTCTTTTTTGATTGCCTAACAGATCGCAAAAATTGAGCCATATAAATCTAACATCGTTTTCTTTTACAAATTCCAATACTTCGTTTGCAGTTTGATTCAAAATATACTCCCCCTAATTCTTCATGAAACTATTTCCGAGTTACCAACTAATTATTAAAATTATTTGTTCTGATAATAACAATGAGAAAAGTCTAAGTCAATTAATCTTTTAATTATTCTAATGGATCATATGGAATTTATATCCACATAAAATTGAAAAGAAGAAGACATCCTGTTAGAATAGTAATTATTAAAGTGATAGGAGTGATAATGTATGCAGCTTTTGCTGATAGTGTTAAATAAAATCGAATTACTTGACACTTTGCTCGGAAAATTTATGGATAATGGCATTCAAGGTGCAACTATCTTTAGCAGCACTGGAATGGTTAAAGAGCTTTCAAAATCTAGTGAGAATTACCCAATCTTCGGAACCCTCAGATACCTTATCGATCCAGATAGGCAGGAAAGCAAGACTATATTCGTTGTTCTGAAAGATGAGCAAGTTGAAAAAACAAAAGAGATTGTCCGACAAGTTGTTGGTGACATATCAAAGCCTGATACTGCTGTAATGTTCACCCTACCTGTTCTTTCTACAGAAGGAGTTGAGTTCTAACAATGCAATTAAATATGCTTTTCTATCTAGCACTAGTTTTATTTTCAGGACTTATCTTCGGACGTCTCGTAAAACTAATAAAACTACCTAATGTAACGGGTTATCTGATTGCAGGATTGCTCATAGGACCCTATCTACTTAATCTGGTCCCCCTCAAGGTGACAAATCAGTTAGGATTAATATCTGAAATGGCACTAGCTTTTATTGCTTTTTCAATAGGTTCAGAGTTTAAAATATCATACTTAAAAAAAGTAGGATTAACACCTATTATCATCGCAATTTTTGAGGCCTTGACAGCATCTATTGTTGTAACTGTAGTGTTGCTATTATTTAAATTTGACATTAAAATAGCTTTACTATTAGGTGCCATTGCTGCAGCTACAGCACCTGCTGCCACTATAATGGTAGTCAAGCAGTATAATGCAAAGGGCCCTGTTACCGAAACACTTTTGAGTGTCGTTGCACTGGATGATGCAGTTGCTCTTATTGCCTTTGGTTTTGCAATGGCAATAGTAAATAGCATGCTATATCCAAATGAGGTTTCAGTAATAATATCGATACTTTCGCCCTTTATTGAAATAATCGGATCTATATTACTAGGTTTTGTGCTAGGTGTACTGTTTACAATACCTTTGCGCTATTTCAAGAAGGATTCTAATAGGCTGATTATAACCACGGCTTTTGTATTTCTTGGCTCTTCCCTAGCTACTATGCTGGGTTTATCTTCATTACTTCTTTGTATGAGTATGGGTGCAATGTTAATTAACATAAGTCACTCATCAAACTCAATCCTCAAACTTGTAGACACTGTAACTCCGCCTATTTTTCTAATGTTTTTTGTGGTTTCCGGCATGGAGTTAGATGTTGCAATCATACCTAAAATCGGACTTATAGGCACTATATATGTTATCTGCCGTGTTATTGGGAAAGTCTCAGGAGCTTCCGCAGGAGCCACCATAATGAAAGCGCCAACACCAGTCAAAAAGTACCTTGGATTAACACTTGTACCACAAGCAGGAGTAGCCATTGGTCTATCATTGGTTGCAGCAAACGCAGTTCCAGATCTTGGACAAACTATACGTCCAGTAATACTTTGTGCCACATTGATTTATGAATTAGTAGGTCCGGCTATCACTAAATTCTCTTTAGAAAAGGCAGGAGAAATTAAAGAATAGAAGCCAAGTTACATAGCTGCTATTGTTTATATCCAATAGCAACTGTATTACTTGTTATACTTTTTCAAAAATTTAATAGCTTCTTTTTCGTCGAGGGGTTTGCTAATAATATATCCTTGTACCTTATCACAGTTAAATTTTCTCAAGTACTCCAACTGGATATCACTCTCTACTCCTTCAGCAATGGTATAATGCCCAAGTTTATGTGCAATTGATATAATATCACCTGTAATAGCTTTATCTAGATCTGTATTTAATAGTTCGTCAATAAAACATTTATCAATTTTCATGCAATCAGCTTTTAATTCTTTTTCCCTAGAGAAAGAAGAATAACCAGTTCCGAAGTCATCTATAGCTATGTGGATCCCTGCTTCTCTCAATTTGTCAATAGTATTATTGATACTTTCACAATCAGAAGCGAAAACTGATTCAGTAATTTCAAGACAAATGTTTTTAGGATTAATCCTCATTTCACTTATTAGTTCAAACAGCCTATTTGTAAAGTCAGGATTTAATAGCTGAATAACAGAAATGTTTATTGAAACGCAGATATCATCATAACCGTGATCTTTAAGCCTATTTAAAAACTGAAATGCTTTGATTATTACTATTTCACCTATCGGAATGATGAGCTTTGCTTTTTCAGCGACAGGAATGAATTCTAATGGTGGAACAAGTCCAAACTTTTCTGTCCTTAATCTAGCCAGTGCCTCAAAAGCGTAGATTGAACCTGTTTTGAGATTAATTA
>JAAYHT010000204.1 GCA_012735285.1 Clostridiales bacterium
GTGTTATCATTTAGCTCTAATGATTCTAGGTCTACTTTATTGTCTCGGTAGTAACTCATCAGCTTATTTTTAGCTATGGTTTTTAATGATTTTTTTATACAGCTATATGTACGTATATTGTCAAGTTTCTTCCATGCAGTCTCCATTGTTTCTTGTACAATATCAGCTGCAAGCATTCTATCATTGGTTATGGTTGTTATGAAATTAAGTAAGTAGTTATAAAAAGAAGTAATCTCTTGTTCGAAAAATATCTTATCTTTATTGATATTCATTCTCTCCCTTTAACTAAACAATGTTATTTGATTTGACTCCGGCAGTCCTTTTAAAACACCGGCATTCTTCAAGGCTTCTATTGCAGTTTTATTTAATTTAGCCCTATTTCTTATATCATCAACAGATAGGAAGGGTCCTTTTTCCCTTTCTTCTGCTAAATTTTTTGCGGCGTTTTCTCCTATGCCATTTAGAGCCAGAAATGGTATCAAAATCTTACCATCTACTATTTTAAACTTAGTTGCATCTGATTTATTAAGATCTGTTCTTAAAAATTCATATCCCCTTGCATACATCTCATATGCAACTTCTAAAACAGTTAATTCATCCTCTTCTTTTTTAGTAGCAGCTTTTCCTTTTTCCTCTATCTCCTCCATTCTTTTTACAATAGAATTGATTCCTTTTGAAATCACTTCCTCGTTAAAGTCTGCAATCTTCATGCTAAAAAAGGTAGCATAAAATGCAAGAGGATAATAGACTTTGTAATAAGCTATCCGGTATGACATCATCACATAAGCAACCGCATGTGCTTTTGGAAACATATACTGAATACGCCTGCAGGATTCTATATACCACTCAGGTACACCATTATCCAGCATAATTTGAGATTCTTCATCAGTAACACCTTTGCCCTTCCGAACGTTTTCCATGATTCTGAAAGCTATTCTTGATGGCACTCCTTTGGCAATAAGGTAATTCATGATGTCATCCCTTGTAGAAATGGCATCCTTTATTGCTGCAGTCCCATTTCTTATGAATTCCTGAGCATTGTTAATCCAAACATCAGTCCCATGTGAAAAACCAGATATTCTTATTAGATCAGAAAACCTGGTAGGCTTTATATCATCAAGCATTTGGCGCACGAATCTAGTTCCAAATTCAGGTACGCCAAAAGTCCCATGGGTAAACCTATAATTATCTATTTTGATATCAAGTGTTTCTATCCCGTTGAAAATACCGTTTACTCTTTCATCCTTAAGGGGAACTGTTAAAGGATCTACCCCTGTCATGTCTTGTAACATACGGATCATAGACGGAACATCATGGCCTAATATATCTAGTTTTAGCAAGTTTTCATCTATTGAATGATAGTCAAAATGTGTAGTTATTATATCCGTACTCGCATCATTTGCAGGATGTTGTATAGGACAAAACTCATAAATTTCATGACCTTTAGGCACAATAATTATACCTCCAGGGTGTTGTCCTGTAGTTCTACGAACCCCTGTACAGCACTGTGTAAGTCTTTCGATCTCCCATTTGTTCACATCTATTTGTTTTTCTTCAAAATACTTCTTGACGAATCCATAGGCAGTTCTATCTGCAACAGTACCAATGGTTCCTGCTCTAAACACATTTTCTTTACCGAAAATCTCCTCAACATATTTATGTGCTATAGCTTGATATTCACCTGCAAAGTTTAAATCTATGTCAGGCTCCTTGTCTCCTTCAAATCCTAAAAATACTTCAAAGGGTATATTAAAGCCATCTTTTTTATAGGGTTGTCCACATTTCGGACAGTTTTTATCAGGCAAATCCACTCCACAATCGCAATCAGTATCAGTTGGAAATTCTGAATGCTTGCAGTCTGGATTTTCACAGATATAGTGGGGAGGTAATGGGTTGACCTCTGTAATACCAGCCATAGTTGCGGCAAAGGAAGATCCAACAGACCCTCTTGAGCCTACAAGATATCCATCTTTTAACGACTGCTGTACCAGTAGTTCAGAGGAGACGTACATAACAGCATACCCATTATTTATGATAGAATCAAGTTCCTTTTCCAATCGGTTCTTTACTATATCAGGAAGAGGATCCCCATATATTTTCATCGCAGTCTCCATGCAGCGACTTCTCAATCGCTCATCTGCATTTTCTATCTTCGGGGGGAACCTCCCTTCTGGGACAGGTGATATTTCTTCTATTGAATCTGCAATCTTATTAGGATTGTCAATTATAATCTTCCGTGCCACATCTTCTCCCAGATATGAAAATTCATCAAGCATCTCATCAGTTGTACGCAAATAAAGGCCTTGAGATTGTTCAGCGTCTTTATAACCCTGACCAGCCATTAGAATTTTTCTGTATAGGTTATCCTCTTCGTTTAAATAATGAGAATCGCATGTGGCTACTACCGGTTTGTTATACTTTTCACCTATTTCAACAATTTTTCGGTTAAGATCTTTAAGGCCTTCTTCATCTTTAACTATACCGGCTTCAACTAAAAATCTATTATTTACGAGAGGTTGGATTTCCAAATAATCATAGAGCTCCACCAACTTCTTTATATCTTTCTCCGGTTTTCCGTTTAAAACCGCCTGGAATATTTCTCCTGACTCACATGCTGAACCTATTATTAAACCTTCCCTGTGAGCCATGAGAACAGATTTAGGTATTCTAGGTCTCCGATAAAAATACTCAATGTGAGAAAGTGATACTAATTTGTATAAATTCTTTAATCCCTTCCTATTTTTTACTAGCAAAATAATATGATATGTATTTCCTGACTTATAATTAATCTTAGATTTATGTTCTCTTCCACTGTCATCAAATAGATAGCCTTCCATACCTAAAATTAATTTCGTATTCAATTTCAGCTTCTTAGCCAGTTTATAGGCTTCGGGAAAGGCTTGAACTACACCATGGTCTGTGATTGCAACTGCCTTATGCCCCCAGTCATTCACTGTGATTAATAGGTCTTTAATATCATTTAGTCCATCCATTGCGCTCATCTTGGTGTGAGCATGAAGTTCGACCCTCTTAACAGGAGCATTATCCTTCCTTTTATGCTTTTCTTCTTTCTCAATATTTTTCCCTATAATAACATGCGCCATTTCGTAATTGTCGTATTCAACAACCCCTTGAACTTTAATTAGGTCGCCTACGTTAATATAACTATCTATTTCTTCACTTTTTTCATTGCTGAGGAATAATTTGACACATGTTGAATCGGTATTATCAGTTAACAACAAAGAGATAAGCTGTTTGTTATTGCTTATGGGGCGAATATCCTTTCGGAAAACTTCGCCTACAATGCATACTGCTTCTCTCGCCTCTCTTATTTCAGATATAGGAATTGGATCTTGACTAATTTTTCTCCCTAGGATCCTTTTTTCTTGAAGGGAGAATTCTTTCCCATTTTTCTGTGATTCTTGCTTAATAGAACGAATAACCACAGCATTATCGGGAAGTTCAACTATATATGTACAATTTAAAAATACATTTGTGATATCAGGAAATTCTTTTTTTAGGATAAATCTAATACGTTCAATATCTTCGTTTTGGATTTTAAAATTCAGACAGACCTCCATAGTGAGTACTTTAGATTCCCTCTCTATGACGGCCCGTCTTACATGGTATCGATAATTATCTTTTGGATACTCTTTAATGCTACTCCAATTAATGCCAGCTTCTAATATTGACTTCAATTGCTATTCCTCTATTCTAGTTACCTCATCTTCTTTTATTAATTCCTTAAATGATGTAGCTAGTCCTGCAAGACCGGCTATATCCGATGGAATTATTATCTTAGTCGATTTTCCGTCAGCTACCTGTTCAAAAGATTCTAAGCTTTTTAAGGCAATGATCTCTCTTGTCGGCTTTGATTCCACAAGCATACGAATTGCATCAGCAGTAGCCTGATTAATCATTCGTATCACTTCAGCTTCTCCCTCTGCAGTTTTAATAGCTGCTTGTTTTTTAGCTTCAGCTTCAAGTATAGTAGCTTCTTTGTTTCCTTCCGCTACAAGAATTGCAGAGCGTTTCTGCCCTTCTGCCCTTATTATGGCTTCCCTTCTTTCCCTCTCGGCTCGCATCTGCTTTTCCATTGCATCCTGTATATCAGCGGGGGGCATTATATTTTTAACTTCTACACGATTGATTTTTATTCCCCAAGCATCGGTAGCCTCATCTAAAACAGTCCTCATTTTGGCGTTGATCAAATCTCTGCTTGTAAGGGTTTGGTCTAACTCTAGGTCACCTATTATATTCCTCAAGGTTGTTGCAGTTAGATTCTCTATAGCTGCCATTGGACTGGCAACCCCATAGGTGTATAACTTTGGATCCGTAATCTGAAAATATATTACGGTATCTATCTCCATTTTTACGTTATCTTTTGTTATTACCGGTTGGGGGTCAAAATCAAGTACATGTTCTTTTAAAGATACCTTATTCGCTACTTTGTCTATAAGCGGTACTTTCATATGAAGCCCAACCTGCCATGTCCCGTTATATGCTCCCAGTCGTTCTATCACATATGCGTTTGCCTGAGGGACTATACGTATACTTGATATAAATA
>JAAYHT010000205.1 GCA_012735285.1 Clostridiales bacterium
AATATTTCTCTAAAAACGCAGCTTAGGATGTTATTGTTAATGACAGTTTAATTAAGAAAAACAACCAAACATTTTTAAAGAATGTTTTTCAGAGGTCTTTGTCACAAATGATTGACTACTCTAGATTTTTAATATCGTAAAAAGCAACGTTAAAGTAGAAACAGCTGATTAGAATATGGTACAATGTGGTTCAGACTATTTACTTAGGAAGAGAGGTGCTGGCTTTGGCTCAGCTGTATTATAGATATAGCACTATGAATGCAGGCAAATCTATTGAATTAATAAAGGTTGCATATAACTATGAAGAGAGAGGGAAACGAGTTTTAGTACTAGTACCCAGTGTAGATGATCGCTATGGGCAGGGTGTGGTTACATCAAGAATTGGCATTAGCCGTGAAGCTACAATTATTAATGATGATACAAATATTTTAAAACTATTTATGGAAGAACATGCTAAGGAAAAAATTGATTGCGTGCTTGTTGATGAGTGTCAGTTTTTAAAGAAACATCATGTTCAGGAACTTGTTGAAATCGTTGACAGCTATGAGACCCCCGTACTTGCTTATGGCTTAAAAAATGATTTTAGGAACGAACTATTCGAAGGCTCCTATTATATGCTGGTATACGCTGATAAGATAGAAGAGATCAAAACAATATGCTGGTGTGGAAGAAAGGCAACCATGGTTGCCAGAGTAGTTGATGGCAAGATCGTCAAAACAGGGGAACAGATAATGATAGGTGGTAATGATCTTTACGTTTCCTTGTGCAGAAAGCATTACAACGATGGGCGTTTGGGAGAGTGAATAATTAGTGAGTAGTGAATATATTAAAAAGTCAAAGGTGCTTAAGGCATTGGCAGATCCCACCCGGCTAAGTATTATCGACATGCTTTCCTGCGGAGAAATGTGCGCCTGTAAGATATTAGAGAAATTTAGCATAACGCAGCCTACTTTGTCCCACCACATGAAGATATTATGCAATGCAGGCATTGTAAATGCACGTCGAGAGGGTAAGTGGACCCATTACTCCCTTAATTCTGAGAATATAGAGGAATTGCATGAATTCATGTTAAGGATAACTAGCGATAAGGAAGATTGCATTTGTAAATAAATTTCTCCTATTTTATATAAGTTTTTTTATTCAAAACACATTGACAACCATCTATGTTTTCCATATACTAATATAGACAATTATCTATATGAAACTAGGGAGACATATGAATATTTTCGACGTTTTAAATAATCAACTGCTCAAAATGGAATGGCTTGCAAAGCTGGTCGAGTTATTAGTAGAAAATGTGTTTGGACTTGATGTAAGCACTCCTGTTGGGGGAAGCCTACATTTTTTTATTTATGACCTAATAAAGATATTTATACTATTATCAGTACTTATTTTTGCAATTTCCTATATTCAAAGCTACTTTCCGCCTGAACGTACAAAGAATATATTAGGAAGGTTAGATGGAATAAGTGCTAATATATTAGGAGCATTACTCGGTACGGTAACTCCTTTTTGTTCATGTTCCTCAATACCGATTTTTATAGGGTTTTCCAATGCGGGATTGCCTTTAGGGGTTACGTTTTCATTTTTAATATCGTCACCATTAGTTGACCTGGCATCTATTATTTTGCTCGCCAGTATCTTTAATTGGAAAATAGCAATAGCATATGTAATTGTTGGGCTTATACTAGCTATAATCGGCGGTACAGTTATAGGAAAATCAAATCTAGAAGGTTATGTAGCGCCTTTTGTTTACAGCAATGAGATAGTGGAAGTAGAGCAATCTGAATTGACAAGAAAAGACAGGGTTGATTTTTCAAGCGCGCAGGTGTT
This sequence comes from Clostridiales bacterium, assembly GCA_012735285.1. GTDB lineage: Bacteria > Bacillota > Clostridia > Peptostreptococcales > Anaerovoracaceae > JAAYHT01. Next base: position 1,834 of record JAAYHT010000205.1, read on the forward strand.
GAGTATAATAAAAAGGGTTTGGCTATATGTCGTAATCGGAGTTGGTGTAGGGGCAGCTATTCACAATTGGATACCTGAGGAGATAATTTCTGCCATGCTCGGCCATGATAAATGGTATTCTGTACTGATAGCGACTTTTGTAGCATTACCTATGTACGCAGATATATTTGGTACTTTACCGATTGCAGAAGCCTTGGTAGCTAAGGGTGTGGGCTTAGGTACAGTACTTTCCTTTATGATGGCAGTAACAGCTTTATCTCTTCCTTCTTTAATTATGTTAAAAAATGTTGTAAAGATGAAACTACTGCTAATTTATTTAGGAATCGTAATTTTTGGGATTTTGATAATCGGCTATTCGTTTAATCTAATAAGTCATCTATTTATATAAATGGAAAGGAAAAAGATATGGAAATAATAATATTAGGGCCAGGTTGCAAAAACTGCGAAACCTTAGCGG
>JAAYHT010000206.1 GCA_012735285.1 Clostridiales bacterium
AACTTAACTAGCTCGTTAAATAATATTTCAATATGATTTTTATCCTTAATTTCCAATGTACAGATTTCACCTGTGGAGATATCACAATAAGCTAAACCCGTACCCTGCCCGTCAACATACACTGAAGCCAGATAGTTATTGTCTTTTTCATTAAGCATGTTTTGGCTGACAACAGTTCCGGGAGTGATTATTTGTACAACTTCCCTCTTTACAATTCCTTTAGCCGTTGCAGGATCCTCTACCTGCTCGCATATAGCAACTTTATAACCCCTATCTATGAGTTTTGCTATGTAAGTGTCTGCTGCATGATAAGGTACACCGCACATTGGTGCTTTTTCTTCAAGACCACAATTTTTAGCTGTCAATGTAATCTCCAGCACCTTGGAAGCGACAATAGCATCTTCAAAAAACATCTCATAGAAATCACCAAGGCGAAAGAACAGTATGCAGTCCTTGTAATTCTCCTTTATATCTTTATATTGTCTCATCATTGGAGTTAATGACATAAGCTATTCCCCTTAATCTTTAAGTAAATCATTATGAGCTAGGTCAGTTATTCTATCTACATCAAGATCTACATTAACTTCATCATTCTTTTCTAACAACATTAGATATTCTATATTCCCTTTTGCTCCTGTCAAAGGTGAGTATGTTAAATTGGTAGGATATAGGCCTACTTTTACTCCGTAATCGATTACTTTCTCAATTACTTCTTTATGGATCGATTTGTCTCTCACAATTCCTTTCTTTCCAACTTGCTCTTTTCCCGCCTCAAACTGAGGTTTTATCAATGCTACTACCCTGCCCTTATCTTTTAGAAGCTTGCTGGCGACAGGAAATACAAGATTCAATGAAATGAATGATACATCGATACTTATAAAGTCTGCCTTATCGGGTATTAAATTAGTATCAAGATAACGGATATTTACTTTTTCCATATTAACAATTCTAGGATCATTCCTCAAAGTGTAATCCAGCTGCCCATAGCCTACGTCTATAGCATAAACTTTAGAAGCTCCATATGAAAGCATACAATCTGTAAAACCACCTGTGGAAGCACCAATATCGATTGCAACTGCTCCTTCTAAATCTATATTGAATTCATTGATTGCCTTTTCAAGTTTTAACCCTCCCCTGCTTACATATGGGCAGGGATTATCGCGAACTTCAATAACCGCATCGACATCTACCGCAGTTCCCGCCTTATCGGATAATTGGTTATTTACGTAAACAAGGCCTGCCATAATAGCGGCCTTGGCTTTTTCTCTCGATTTAAAATAACCTTTCTGGACAAGCAGAATATCAAGCCTTTCCTTCAATAAAATTGCACACCCTCTCTGAAATGCTTGAAGCATCCAAACCATGTAGTTTGAAAAGTTCTTCTGTATTTCCTTGTTGAATAAATCTATCGGGCCAACCTAAGCAAAGTGTTTTAACACCTTCTATGTTCATAGTAGAAAGCAGGGATAATACATTACTTCCAAAACCACCAATAACACTATTATCTTCAATAGTTACTAGTTTTTTCGTTTTTTTAATAGAGCTTATTATAGTATCTATATCTAACGGTTTTATAAATCTCGCATTTATCACTTCGGCTTGGTAACCAGATTGCTCCAACATATCTGCCGCTTCAAGAGCTGTTTTAACCATCTTTCCAACAGCAATTATACTCACATCGTTACCTTCTTTGAGAATCTCACTTTTAGCAATATTCTGGTTTTCTGAAGAAGGAAGCTCGATTGCTTCCCCTCTAGGATAACGTATGACGCAAGGCCCTTCTAGGGTAATAGCATGATCCAACATGTCTACTAATTCTTTCCCATCCTTAGGCGACATTATCATCATTCCCGGCATATGGGAAAGATAGGATAGATCAAAAACTCCGTGATGTGTCTCTCCATCGCTGCCTACATTTCCTGCACGGTCTACCATGAAAATTACCGGGAGGTTTTGTAAACAAACGTCAGCTATGATTTGATCATAAGACCGTTGTAAAAATGTTGAGTAAATTGCAACTACTGGTCTAAATCCACCAAGGGCTAAACCTGCTGCAAAGGCTACGGCATGCTGTTCAGCGATGCCTACATCAAAGGTTCTATAAGGAAACTTTTCTTGAAATTTCCTCAAACCGGTTGCATCTATCATGGCTGCACTTATCGCTACGATCTTAGGGTTATCTCTGGCTAGCTGTATCAATTTGTTACCAAAGATTTCGGAATAGGTCGGATTCTTATACCTATCTAAAGGATTGCCTGTAGTAGGGTCAAAAGGAGATACACCGTGAAACTTAGAAGGATTGGTCTCGGCATTTCTATACCCCCTGCCCTTTTTCGTAACTACATGGATTAATACAGGATCTTCTATCATTTTAGCGATATTGAAAATATCTAAAAGATCTTGAATATTGTGACCATCAACAGGCCCTAAGTACTTAAAACCTAGTTCTTCAAATATTGCTCCAGGGACGATAGCATACTTGACAGAATCCCTAATATGTTCCATGCCTGAACAGATACCTTCTCCTACCTTGGGTATGCCTTTAAGGGTTTTCTTTAAGTATTTCTTAAACTCCAGATATCCATGAGATGCCCTGAGCTTAGCCAAGTGCTGGGAAATACTTCCATTATTCGGATCAATAGACATCTCATTGTCATTTAAGACGACAATCATTTTAGAGCCAGCAGTTCCGGCACTGTTTAAAGCTTCTAATGCAACTCCGCCAGTCAAGGCACCATCACCTATAACTGGTATTACATGATAGTCTTCCCCATGCAAATCGCGAGCAGTAGCATATCCCATACCTATTGATATGGAGGTACTGGCATGTCCACTATCATGCATATCGTGCTCACTTTCATTTCGCTTCGGAAACCCTGAAAGTCCGTTTAATGCTCTTAAAGTATCAAATCGGTCAGCTCTTCCAGTTAATATTTTATGAACATAGCATTGATGGCCCACATCCCAAATTATCTTATCTCGAGGACTATCGAATGCATAATGAAGAGCTATGGTTAATTCAACTACTCCTAAATTTGATGCTATGTGACCTCCCATTTTAGATACTTTTTCAATTAAAAAATCCCTAATGTCATAAGTGAGTAATTCTAGTTCTTTTATAGTCATCTTCTTTAAATCAGAAGGAAAATCATATTCAAGCAATTTTTTTCTCATAGTCACCCCTATTTTACCCTCTTCGCTAGATCTTTGGCTAAATTAATAAAAAAGTCTGCCTCATCGTAATAAGGAGACAATATTTCTACAGCTCTATTGGTAAGTTCATCTAATCTCTTCAGTGACTCGTCATAACCATATATTGAAGGAAAAGTGCATTTTTTGAGCGCCTTGTCCTTGCCACTACGTTTACCTGTAACTGATTCGTCGCCGTCTACGTCTAGCAAGTCATCCACAATTTGGAATGCTAAACCTATACATTCTGCGTAATTTGTTAAGTCCATCAATCTATCGTGGTCAGCTCCTGCTATATAAGCGCCCGCCCTTACTGCTGAAATCATTAGCGCAGCTGTTTTATTCAGGTGAATATAATCCAGAAATTCCTTTGAACAATCTTTACCGCAGGCTTCAATATCAGCAATTTGGCCAGATACCATTCCTCGACAACCTGCACCTTTAGAAATCTCATAAGCCGCTCTTACTC
>JAAYHT010000207.1 GCA_012735285.1 Clostridiales bacterium
AACTATTGTCATTCTATTAGTTTTCTTACTATTGCTCTCTGGTTTGACAGCATGCGATTCTAACCAACATGATCCTTTGGAAAACGAAGAGACACATAATCCAGAGCAAGCTGAAACTATGATAGATACCGGTAGATTTCTTGGCCAAGTAGACAATAACTTTATAGAGATAAAAATAAGCGGAGTGCCGGATGAAATGGATCCATCAGTATTCATGCTTTCAGAAAATATCAAAGAACAGTTTGAAACTTTAGACATCATTCCAGAAGATACTGTTAAAATAGAATATTATATAAATGAAAACAACCAACATGTAATAACCAACATAGAAAAAAGTTTAATACTAATTACGGCCTCCTGGTGATACTTTAGGAATTACAATGGATATTTTTGTTCCTATTCCAACACGGCTTAATGCTTCAAGATGGCCACCGTGTCTTTCCACAATCCATTTTGCAATAGAAAGTCCTAGCCCTGTACCTCCTGTTGTTCGTGAGCGGGAATGATCGGCACGGTAAAATCTTTCGAAGATCAGAGATATTTCCTCAGCAGGAATTCCAATACCTTCATCCTGTACTTCTATTACTGCATTATCATCCTTTTCTTTAACGGATAATTTAATAGTACCCCCGCTTTCAGTATATTTTATAGCATTATCAATCAGTATCCTTATAGCCTGTTTTATTAATGCCTTATCTGCAAAAATTGTAACCTGTTCAAAATGGGATTTGTATTCATGCCCTTCATCGATCATTTTAGTTTCATTAAAGACTTCCATTGCAAGCTCTGAAAGCTCGAACTCTTCCATCTGTAATGTCATAGTATTGCTGTCACCCCGAGCAAGGAAAAGTAGCTGTTCAATAAGCCCCTTCATATTTGCAGACTCTTCTTTTATAGCTTTTATCGACTCTTGAAGGGTTTTTTCATCATCCTTTCCCCAACGGTCTAAGAGATTTGCATAGCCCTGTATAACTGATATAGGTGTTCTAAGTTCATGGGAGGCATCGGAAACAAAGCGTATCTGCGAACGATAAGATTCATAAATGCGGTCTAACATCCCATTTATAGCTTCTGCTAAACCCTTTAGCTCATCCTGGGTTTCTTCTATAGGTATACGTGTATCCAATTTGGCAGCATTAATTTTATCAAGTTTATCAGCAAGCATTTCCATCTCATCTACTGAAAAGGACCTTCCAGAGCTTAAGCTGTGAGTAACCTCTGCAAGATCAGTTATGGGCTGCAGTGTTCTTCTTACCAATCTTGCTCCTGAGAAAATACTGCTAATTAAAATAATCAGTTGAATAATGATTAAGATCTGTAATATTCGTTTAAATATTATAATCTCTAAAGCATAATCAATAGAAATCCTATATGTTGCGTCTTCATATTCAAATTCATAGTTATATTTACTTTCAGAAAAGGAAAAGCTTCTTGCAGCATTCTTAGGATCTTTTCTATCTAGGTTAAAGGGCAAAATTAACCCCTCTGGCTTCCTTTGTATTTCAACAATATCGTATCCTGCTGCATTTAGCCATGATTCTTCATTTGGCAGGCCTGATTCAAAAAATTCATCTAATACCCCATTTATCTTGTTTTCTCCCTGTATAATCAAGGCCACACCAAGGGATGCGAAAATAAAGAGATCTATAACTAGGAATATAACAAGTAGGCGAAAGAAGAGTTTAGAATTTAATTTGTATACAATAGAAAAACGAAATTTATTGCTATTCATCCTTAATCACGTACCCTACTCCACGAACCGTGTGAATCAATTTAATAGCGAACTTATCGTCAATTTTAGCACGCAAGAATCTAATATAAACATCAACCGCATTTGTTCCCCCGTCAAAGTCATAATCCCATACATTTTCCAACAGATTTTCCCGTGAAAGCACTATTCCTTTGTTCTTTAAAAGATAACAGAGGAGATCAAATTCTCTCTTTGTGAGATCAACATTAAGACCTTTTACCCTCACCTCACGCCTATCAATATCAAGAATTAGATCTCCTGCGGTTAAAATATTAGTTTCAATTAATCGGTTATCTTTTCTGAGTGCGGTACGTATACGTGCTAGCAGTTCCTCGATAGCAAAGGGCTTTGTAATATAATCACTTGTGCTCCGCTGTCAAGACCTGCTACCTTGTCAACGATACTATCTCTAGCTGTAAGCATGATTATGGGAACTGATGAATTGCGCCGGATTCTGCGCAAAACTTCCATTCCGCTTAATTCCGGCAGCATAATATCCAATAGTATTAAATCATAGTCTTTAGACAGTGCCAGCTCCAAACCAGTTCTTCCGTCAAAGGCCTTTTCAACAGTATAGCCTTCATAACATAGTTCGAGCTCCACAAAACGTGCTAGTTTCTCTTCATCTTCAATCAGCAGTATCTTCGCACTCATTTTTTTCTTCATTAACCTCTTCAGTAAATGATTTCTTTATATTTTCAGCAGTATCTGCAATATTGTCCATAGCTTCATTTACAAACTCTTTGCCTAGATCAGGTCCGCAAAAACTATAGCGGAATCCAAAAAACAGCCCAATTATCAATAAAGGCATTGTGACCCAGAAAAAGAATAAGAGCATTATTACTAGTAAAGTGGCTGGGAATTTTGTCTTAACTTCTCCGTCCTTTTTAATAACAAGATAGTTTATATTACCCTTGTGAATAAGCTTACCACAATACCTTACAAATTTCCTCGCTAAATCCGCAAAACTGTTTCTATTAGTCTTTGAACCTTCCTCCTTGCTGCTGTCTTTGCTTTCACTACTATCTGCCTTACTTTTATAGTAGCCGCCACCCTCAGGAGGAGTTACTTTTCCCTTCTTTTCAAGATATATCAGTGCTTCTAAAAGATCCCCATCTGTGGCTTCCAAAGCTTCTTTAGCATCATTATAGCTTACATTTGCCTTATCACGTAGCTTTTCAACTTGTTCAAGAGTTATCCCCATCTTAATACCTCCTTGAAATATTTTTATGTTTTAATTAAAACATAAAAAACTTCAAGAAAAATTTGGGTTTCATTAAAATTTGATTAAAAAATTAATTTACTTTTCTCCTATGTTCTCTTAGGTTGATATAGGAGCTTATGAATATCAAAGCTATACCTATTATACCGTTTAGTCGGATTGCTTCATTTAATAGTATAACAGCCATTATGGGTGCAAAGATAGGCTTTATAAAGAAAACTATTGAAGCCGTTGCTGCATCGGATATCTGCATTATTAAGAAATAGAATAGATATCCTAAGCCGGTTACCATGACTCCCACATATAGAACCATGGCAATATTGCCCGTATTGATACCGGAAACTATAGGTTTATCAGCCACTAATAGAACTATAAACATTGCAATTGATCCGAACACAAAGCTAAGGCTGGTCTGGGTTATCCCTCCAAGCCTATGGATGCTTGTCCTGCCCATTGCGCTGTAAAGCCCAAATACTAAAGCTGCAATAAAACTGAAGGATGCTCCGAGTAAGGAATCACCAGGGTTTACATCCCAAGGATTGATCATAAATACTATACCCACAATTCCAAAGCAAAGGGCAATAACTTTTGTTTTATTAAGCTTCTCTTCAGTCATAAAATGTGCAAATACCATGGTGAATAAAGGATTTAAGCAAAATATAACGGCTGCTGTTGAAGCATTTGAATTGTCAACCCCTAACTGGAAAAAACTCATACTTAGACAAATGCAGACAATCCCCATAAGAATCATATGACGATAGTCAGCCTTTGTAAATTTTGTTCCTCTTCTTTTAATCTCCTTGTAAGCAAAGGGTAAAAGAAAAAGTCCTCCAATTAAAAACCTAATAAAAGTTATCTGGAAAGCATCCAGTTGGTTTCCTACTGCTTTTAACACTACCTCCATTGAACTGAAGAGAGTAGTAGAAATAATAATATAAACTATTATTCTTTTCAATTTCTATTATCCAGTCCTTTCTTAATAACAAAAAATCAACATAATTATTATACCATAATGTTGAATCAGACTGTAGACAAAA
>JAAYHT010000208.1 GCA_012735285.1 Clostridiales bacterium
ATACAAAGGTACATGAGTGTAGACATATGTAAGACCTGCAATGGAAAGAGACTGAAAAGCGAAGTTCTGGCAGTAAAAGTAGGTGGAAAGAACATTGCAGAATTGTCCGACATGTCAATAAGGGAAGCTCACAAATTTATATCAGAACTAAAGCTTTCAGAAAAGCACAAAATAATTGCTAAAGAGATTATTAAAGAGATATTAAACAGACTTAACTTCTTGGTAGATGTGGGATTAGACTACTTGACTCTATCCCGACTTTCTGCCACTTTGTCCGGCGGAGAATCGCAAAGGATACGTTTAGCTACCCAGATCGGATCCAGATTGGTGGGTGTGCTATATATCCTGGATGAGCCCAGCATCGGCCTTCATCAGAAGGACAATGCTAAGCTGTTAAAGACTTTACGCGATTTAACTGACATCGGCAATACCTTGATCGTAGTAGAACACGATGAAGATACTATTTATGCTGCTGACCATATTATAGACATAGGACCGGGTGCGGGGATTAACGGTGGACATGTTGTAGCCCAGGGCACGGTTGATGATATTAAAAACAGTAAAGACTCTATTACGGGCAGCTATCTAAGAGGCGAAAGAAAAATTAGGGTGCCGAAAGAGAGAAGGCCGGGCAATGGAAAGTCATTAAAAATATTAGGAGCTGCTGAGAACAATCTCAAAAATATAGATGTAGAGATTCCACTAGGCCAATTCGTCTGTGTCGCTGGTGTATCCGGTTCAGGAAAGAGCACCTTGATAAACGAGATACTTTATAAAAGCCTAGCTCGAGAGCTATATGGTTCTGGAGACAAACCCGGCAAACATAAAGGGATCTTAGGACTAGACAACGTCGATAAGGTAATCAATATAGATCAATCTCCAATAGGAAGGACTCCCAGGTCTAACCCGGCAACCTATACAGGAGTATTTACACCTATTAGGGAGCTTTTTGCCAAACTTCCTGAATCTAATATGAGGGGCTACGATAAAGGAAGGTTCAGCTTTAATGTTAAAGGTGGAAGGTGCGAGGCCTGCAAGGGTGACGGTATAATTAAAATTGAGATGCACTTCCTATCAGACGTATATGTTCCTTGTGAAGTATGCAAGGGCAGGCGCTATAACAGGGAGACCCTTGAAGTGAAGTATAAAGGCAAGAACATATTTGATGTGCTAGACATGACCGTCTCCGAGGCCCTAGAGTTCTTTAAGAACATACCTACCATAACAAGGCAGCTAGAGACATTAGAGAAAGTGGGCTTGGGCTATATCAAACTCGGACAGCCCTCAACTCAACTTTCAGGCGGAGAGGCTCAAAGGGTTAAGCTTGCCACTGAGCTTTCAAAGCGCAGCACAGGAAAGACCCTCTATATTTTGGATGAGCCAACTACTGGCCTTCATTTTGCAGATGTAGACAAGCTTATTCAAGTGCTTCAACATCTAGTGGATGCAGGCAATACAGTAGTGGTAATTGAACACAATCTGGATGTTTTAAAAACAGCCGATACTATTATAGACCTAGGTCCTGATGGTGGAGATAGGGGAGGGGAAGTAGTAGCGATCTGCACACCTGAAGAATTAACAGAGGTTAAAAAATCATATACCGGAGCATACTTAAAAAAAGTTTTACAAGATGGAAAGATTTGATATAATAATAGGTTAAAAGGTAAGATTTTTATAAATGATTAGGAGCACTATAAAATGATTGAACGAATTAACATGACAATGCTTACAGACTTTTACGAGCTGACTATGGCCAATGGCTATTTTGAAAATGGGATGAGAGATCAGATAGCATACTTTGATATGTTTTTTCGCAAGAATCCCGATGATGGGGGTTTTGCAATAATGGCCGGCCTGGAGCAGCTGGTACACTGTCTGGAAAAAATGAAATTTGAAGAAGAGGATATAGAATACTTAAGAAGTAAAAAGATATTCAGCGAAGACTTCCTAAATTATTTAAGAGAATTCAAGTTTGAATGCGATCTATGGGCCTTTCCAGAGGGGACACCGGTGTTTCCTGGCGAACCCCTTATAACCGTTAGAGGACCCATAATCCAGGCTCAATTCATTGAAACAATTCTGTTGCTCATAATCAACCATCAGAGCTTGATTGCAACAAAAGCAAATCGCATAGTCAGAGCAGCCGAAGGCAGGGGTGTAATGGAATTCGGTACAAGGAGAGCCCATGGAGCATCGAGTGCCATTTACGGTGCAAGAGCCGCATATATAGGTGGATGTGTTGGAACGGCTTGCGCCATTGCTGGAAGAGATCTGGGTGTTAATGCATTAGGTACTATGGCGCACAGCTGGGTACAAATGTTTGATTCAGAGTATGAAGCATTTAAAACATACGCCAGACTCTATCCAGATAACTGTACACTACTTGTGGACACATATAATGTGCTCAAGTCTGGAATTCCTAATGCAATTAAAGTTTTCAAGGAGATGGATATAAAGAACAAGGCAATCAGAATCGATAGCGGAGACATCACCTACCTAACCAAAAGAGGAAGAAAGATGCTGGATGATGCTGGCTTACACGATTGTAAGATAGTTGTTTCTAGCTCTCTTGATGAATATATTATCAGGGATGTTCTATCCCAGGGAGCCTGTGTAGATTCATTTGGTGTCGGTGAAAGATTAATAACTGCCAAATCAGATCCTGTATTTGGCGGTGTATATAAATTAGCAGCCGTAGAGAAAAACGGAACTGTAATACCTAAGATGAAGATAAGTGAGAATATTGGAAAGATAACCAATCCAGGCTTTAAGACAGTATATAGACTCTATGATAAGGATTCAGGCAAGGCAATAGCTGATGTCATAACACTAGACCATGAAACCATTCCTGAGGGGGACGATTACGAGATATTTGATCCCCATTTCATCTGGAATAGGAAAAAGGTATCCAATTTCAAAGCCGTTAATCTAAGAAAGCAGATATTTGATAAGGGTAAGCTAGTCTATAAGCTTCCTACACTTAACCAAATTCGAGAATACTGCAAGGAGCAGATAGGTACCCTCTGGGAAGAGATTCTCAGGTTTGAAAATCCGCATGAGTACTATGTTGACCTGTCTAAGGAGCTATGGGAACTGAAAGAGAGATTAATTTTAGAATATAAAAACTTTAATGTACAGGAGAGATAAAATGAAGCACGAATTTACTATTAGCCGGACAAGCAATCCGAAACAGAAACCAGATATCGATAAAATTAATTTTGGTACTGTTTTTACAGACCATATGTTTATTATGAACTTCACCAGGGATAAAGGTTGGCATAATGGCAGAATTGTTCCCTACGGACCTTTAAGTTTAGAACCTGCTGCCACGGTGTTTCACTATGCTCAGGAGATGTTTGAAGGATTGAAAGCTTACAAATCAAAGGACGGAAGGGTGTTACTCTTTAGACCTAATAAGAATGAAGAGAGAGCCAAAGTAACTTGCGAAAGGATCTGCATACCTCCTTTACCCGATGGTGTGATGGTTGAAGCAGTAAAAGCTCTTGTGGATGTGGATAGGGATTGGATACCCGAAAAGGAAGGAACATCACTTTACATCCGTCCATTTATTATAGCCACCGAACCCTTTATTGGCGTCAGAGATTCTGATGAGTACTTATTTATAATAATAATGTCCCCGGTTGCTGCCTATTACAAAGAAGGACTGGCCCCGACCAAAATATATGTTGAAGACGAATATGTAAGATCAGTTAAAGGCGGGACAGGCGAAGTTAAGATAGGCGGCAACTATACCGTGGGTTTGAAGGCAGAAAAAAGAGCCCATGAGAGAGGTTTTTCCCAGATACTGTGGTTAGACGGAATTGAAAGAAAGTATGTAGAAGAAATAGGAACATCCAATGCATTTTTTGTAATAGATGGAGAGGTTATTACTCCGCCCCTTGCTGGCACAATCCTTCCCGGCATCACCAGGGATTCGGTAATTAATCTCTTAAGAAGCTGGGGGATGAAGGTGACTGAAAAGAGATTAACTATTCAAGAAGTATATGATGCGCATAGCAAGGGCAAATTAGACGAGATCTTTGCAACCGGAACTGCCGCAGTAATTTCTCCTGTAGGGGAATTATGTTGGCAGGATAATAGAATAATAATAAATAATGGTGAAATTGGCCAAATATCAAAGAGGCTCTATGACGAATTGACAGGCATACAGTATGGCGATAGGCCTGATGAATTTGGTTGGGTTGTAGAGGTTTAGCGAACAAAGGGGCATTTGGGATGAGTTTTAAAAAAGAGATATCAAGCTACTGTAGCAATAATGGGATTGATACAATCCATTATTGTGCCTATATTCCAGAACAAGCTCCAAGGGCGGTTGTTCAGATTGCCCATGGGCTCAGCGAACATTTTGGAAGATATGATGAGTTTGCTAGCTATTTTGTGAGGAAAGGCTATATAATTTGCGGCAATGATCATTTAGGCCATGGCAGAAGCTGCCCATCGCCTGAAGATTTAGGTTACTTCGGTGAAAAGAACGGCTGGGCTCATATGGTGGATGACATGTATACACTGACACATATAATCAAAAGGAAGTATGGGGATTTACCATACTTCCTTTTAGGATACAGCCTTGGTTCGATGTTAACAAGGGCCTATCTAACCTGCTATGGTGAACAAATAACAGGAACTATTTTAGTAGGTGTGAATGGGAGAAATAAAAAAGTTATTACCTATAGACCATTAGTAAAGTTAATACGCCGTATAAATGGGGACAGGCACCGTTCTAAACTGGTCTATTTAATAGCTTTTGCTAACTATAATAAAAAGTATGGTAAAAATTGCGACAGACTTCAATGGATGTTGCGGGATCCAGAGGCCCTAAAGGAATTCAGATCAGATCCCCTTTGCAATTTTATAGCTACAGTAGCCGGTTTCGAGGACATGATGCAGTTGATGTATTTTATTGACAGAAAAGAATGGGCATCTGAGGTGCCGAAGGATCTTCCCATATACTTAATTTCAGGCAATATGGATCCTGTCGGTGAATACGGAAAAGGGGTCCAGCAGGTCTATAAGGAGCTTTTAAATGCTGGAGTTAAAGACCTTTCAATGAAGCTATATACTGACGGACATCATGACATACTAAAAGATATTGGCAAAGAGAAAGTTTATGAAGATATAGTATTTTGGATGGAAAAACACATATAGAGTAACTTATTAGAAAAAATAAAGCATAACAAGCTCCCTCTTCGAATAGAGTTAAATATAGATTCTAGCGGAGGAGGAAGTTTTATTGTGGGTAAGATAGGACTTAAAAACAAGCTGGAGGGAACAAACAGAAAGAAAGTATTAATAGTCATTATTGTTATATTGGTTGTTGCCGGATTGCTATGGGGTGGCTGGAAAATATTTATGGATGATACGGAAGTTAACTTCAGAATCTTGAGCGAAACGGAGATACCACAACAGATAGCAACTCAAGTGATACCGGAATACAGGCAGCTGGAACGCGCATTAGCATGTAAAGTCGATGACAAAATCTACGTTATCGCAACAAGAGGCGAGAAACCTACCTCCGGTTATGAGATAGCAATCGATAAGATGACAATAGAGGAAGAGGATGGCAAGACAGTATTGGTGGTTTATGCTAAATTTAAGGATCCCCAACCAGGATTAGCCCTATCCCAAGTTTTGACTTACCCGCTGCAGGTAGCCGAAACAGATCTGACTGACTTACCCGATCAGATTCAATTAAAAGTACAATATGTTGAATAATTAAGTAAGAGTAAAAAGCAGAGAGTGGTTCTTAAATGGATCACTCTCTTGCTTTTAGCGGAGGAATAACATAAAATAAATGTAAATAAATGAAAAGGAAGTTGCAATTTGGAAGCTACACTTGATCGGTTGAAGATAGGTATTCTAGGTTTGAGCCAGATTGCAGGAACAGCTTTTTTAGCTGCAACATTGGCAAAGGCCTTATCAGATCAAGGCTATTCTCCCGCTGTTTTAGAACTGGGCAGGGGAGGGCTCTTTGATTCCCTTGGTATGGACAAGCTGTTCGTAGGCGGTGATTTCTTCTATTTTCACAATGCTGTAGCAAATGATAGAAGTATCCGGGGCAGAAGGAATGAATTGGGAGGGATTAATTGGGCTCTGATACCGTCTGAAGAAAGCTCAACTAATCTTGATCTTTATAAAAAGATAAGGCTCCTTAATAATCTGGTAGGTGATGTGATAATCAGCCGCATGGCAGGATTAAAAGGGGAAGAACTGTGGAAGCTTACCTGGGAAATGGATAAGATAATAGTCGTTATAGATCCCTTGCCCTCTAAAATGTTAGAGGGATATGAATTATTGTGCGAATTAAAGCTGTCTGAACTTCCCCTTATTTATGTTGTCAATAAATACAATAAGGGTGTTAACAGAAGACAGCTTTTAAGTTACCTCAAACTAAAGAATTTAAAGTATATACCGATGATAGATTATAAGGCAATTTATGGCGCTGAATATACATGCAGGACTCCTTATGATATTCCTGAGGTCAAAAAAGTATTAATGCGACCTTTAAGTGAATTAATCAATGAAATAATTGGAATGTAATAAACTTGTAATACAATAAGGTATTCTCTCGAAAGCTGTTTTATATTATAATCATTTGTAGAGTTATAGAACTTCTTGTTAAATCTAGGGGATATCCGTTTATGATATTATTTGAAAACGTAACAAAATCATATGGTAATAATATTGCGTTGCAGGATGTAAGCGTAAAAATCGATAAAGGCGATTTTGTTTTTTTAGTAGGCCCCAGCGGCGCCGGTAAGTCTACCTTTGTAAAATTAATTTTAAAAGAGATAGAGGCAGACAAGGGTAGAATATTCTTAAATGGCATGGAAGTCACAAGTTTATCTAATAGAATGATTCCTAAACTAAGAAGAAATACAGGTATTGTTTTTCAGGACTTCCGCTTGTTGCCGAAAAAAACAGTTGAAGAAAATGTAGCTTTTGCTATGGAGATTTTACATATCAGCCGAAGAACGATACGCAGGAATGTTCCGCAGGTGTTAAGCCTTGTGGGAATTTGCTCAAAGGCGAAAAAATATCCTCATGAGCTTTCTGCAGGAGAACAGCAGCGTGTAGCCATAGCGAGGGCTGTCGTAAATAATCCAACTGTACTTATAGCGGACGAGCCTACGGGTAATTTGGATCCGGACACAGCTTGGGATATTATGCAGCTGCTAGATCGAATAAATCGAAGAGGAACCACAATTCTGATGGTAACTCACGCCAAAGATATTGTGGACAGGATGGGCAAACGTGTCATAGCAATCGAAAATGGGAGAATCGTGCGCGATAGTAGAGGCGGAAAATATGGTTACTGTGACGACGATTTAGATAGAACTGACCTCTTCCGCATGGGAGGTGTGTTTGACTAGAATGTTTTTTAAAAGTGCTGCGCACGCAATAAAACAGGCATTTAAACAGGTATTCAGAAATAGGGCCATGACTTTTGCCTCTCTTTTCTCAATTACAGCTATGCTGCTGATACTGGGCTTGTTTTTCATCCTTTTAGTTAATGTGAATACGGTAGCCGAAAGTGCAAAGAGTCAATTTGATACCATACAAATTTATTTGCTGGATGAAACTGAGTTTACTAAATCCCAGGATATGCTAAAAAGATTATCCCGCATGGATGAGGTTGAGAAAGCTGTCTATCTTTCAAAAGAAGAAGCCATGGAAGAATACAAGGTTAAGTGGGGAGATAAGGCTTATCTTTTGGACGGACTTTCTGAAAACCCCTTACCTAACTCGATTAGGGTTGAGGTTAAAGATATAGAGAATGCAGACCGTGTAGTGGAAGTAGCAAAGACCTTTGAAGGTGTAGAGGATATAAAGTATTACCAAACCGTTGTCGATAAACTAATACAAATAACTAATTTTATTGAAATAGGGGCATTTGTAGTCATTCTATTTTTAATAATTATATCGGTTGTGGTGGTAGCGAATACCATAAAGCTTACGGTTCTTGCAAGGGAACGTGAGATCAGCATAATGAAATATGTGGGTGCCACAAACTGGTTTATAAGAGGACCCTTTTTAGTAGAAGGGATGTTGATAGGTTTTATTTCCGCAGCTATATCTGTGGGATTGATAGCCTTAATATATAAAAAGATCTTGGAGGTATTCGGTCAAGATATATTCCTGATGTTTTCGATTGTCATGGTGCCTGAAGGTTTTTTAATAAGGAACCTGGTATATATATTCATGGCTCTGGGCATATGCATTGGTGCAGTGGGCAGCATCATCTCCATGAGAAGGTTCCTGGATACATAGGTTGGGGGGTAGTGGCATGAGACACAAGAGTTTAATTAGTTACATATTAGCAATTATACTATTATTCTCACTCATGAGCGCTGGTGTAATCTTTGCTGGGACTAATGAGTATCAGCAGAAACTAGATCAGCTCAATTCGCAGATTAACAATCTGGAAAAGCAACTAAAAGAAGGAAAGGCCGAGGAAAAAAACTTAAATGCCCAGATAAGCAATTTGGACAAGCTTATTGATAGCGCAGAAAAAGAGATCGGTAAGATAAATAAAGAGATCTCGTCTACCATGAAGAAGATCGAAAAGACAACTGCCGAACTTGAACAGAAGCAGAAAGAGATTGACAAGCAGAACGAAGAAATGGGCAATCGCATAAGGGCCATGTATAAAAATGGTGATATTGGAATTATAGAAGTATTATTAGGTTCGGAAAGCATAACCGATTTCATGACCAATTTGGATATGGCTCAAAAGATCTTTGACAACGATGTGAAGCTCTTAGAAAAATTAGAAGAACAGCATAGGATAATGGAAGGATACAGAAAAGAGCTAGAAGCTCTGAGACAACATCTGACCGCTAAGAAAAATGAGCAGGCCCAAAAACAGGCTGAGCTTGAAGTGAGCAGGGGAAATGTTGCCAAGTTAAAGGCGGAAGTGGCGAGCAACAATAAGGTTCTTGAAGCCCAAATAGACAGCTTAAATCAAGAGGCAAATTCGCTGATTGCCGAAATCTTAAGACTTCAAGGAACTGAGGAATACGTCGGAGGAGTGTTGGGCTGGCCTGCTCCTTCATCAAAGCGTATAACCTCCTATTTCGGTTACAGGACACACCCCATATTAAAAGTAAAGAAGCTACATACCGGCATTGACATTGGAGTGCCTTCTGGTCATGATATAGTAGCCGCTAACGCTGGAAAAGTAATCAAAGCGGCTTGGAACAACAGCTACGGATATATGATAATGATTGACCATGGTGGTGGTATTGTTACACTTTATGCTCACAACAGCAAGTTATTAGTCAAGACTGGAGACATTGTAAAGAAAGGTCAGGTTATAGCACTTTCGGGAAGTACGGGAATGTCTACAGGTCCCCATCTTCATTTCGAAGTAAGAGTCAACGGTGAATACAAGAACCCATTAGATTATCTCTGATGATACAAAAAACATAAATGGGGGCGGAAAGCCCCTTTTTTTACTAGGAGATTATATGAACTATAATTGGATATTACCGGAAGAAACCATTGAAAAGGATATATTTAAAGAACTCTTAAAAAGAAGGGGTCTTACAGATGATGAAGAAATAGAAGAGTTTCTTTCTGACAGACCTCAGCTTACATATGATCCCTTTCTGATGAAAAATATCGAGCAAGGGGCGGACAGGATACTTAATGCCATAGAAAAAGGACACAAGATTTGCATCTACGGCGATTACGATGCGGATGGAGTATGTGCCATAAGCTTGCTCTTGGAGATCTTGGGAAAGCTTACTACAAATATTACATATTACATCCCTTCCCGTTTTGACGAAGGCTATGGGCTTAATAAAGAGGCTATAGCAGCTATTAAAGAAGATGGTGTTGATTTAATTGTAACGGTTGACTGCGGAAGCGTATCAGCAGAGGAAGTAGAATATGCCAAACAAATAGGTTTGGATATTGTTGTAACTGACCATCATAATTTAAATGATAATATTGTTTCCTGCATATTGGTTAACCCTAAGCAAAAAGATTGTCCCTATCCTCAGAAGGATCTTTCCGGCTGTGGTGTTGCCTTTAAACTGGCTCAGGCCTTGGAGCGTAAAACTGCACCTGCTATAAGCAAAGCAGATTTAAACAAGGTGCTGGACCTGGTAGCGATTGCTACCATCGGAGACATAGTACCCCTCCTAGGCGAAAACAGGACCATGGTTAAGTACGGACTTAGGGTGATCAAAAGCGGCAGGAGAGTCGGACTTAGAATGCTGATAGAAGAAACGGGGCTTGAGCTTGAGGATATAAATTCGGACAGGATCGCATATATTATAGTACCTCACTTGAATGCAGCCGGTCGAATACTATCAGCTGATACAGGGGTAAAGCTTTTAACACAGAAAGATGAGCATTGCTTAAAAAAGCTTACTTCTATGCTGCTATCCCACAATCAAGAGCGCAAGCGTATTCAGCAGGAGACCTTTGAATCAACGGTGGATATTGTTGAGAAATACCATAAAGACGAAATGTTTCTGGTATTGAACATACCCGAAGCCCATGAAGGAATAGCAGGGATAGTAGCTGGAAAAATTAAAGATAAATACCATCGGCCAACTATTCTTTTGACATCAGTAGATGAAGATAGATTAAAGGGCACAGGAAGAAGCATAGAAGGAATAGATCTTTACCAGATGCTATCAGAATGCAAGGAACTGTTTGAAAAATTTGGAGGACATGCAGGGGCTTGTGGCTTTACCATTAAAAAAGTTAATTTTAGCGCCTTGCGTGACCATCTTTTGGTGTCGGCTCAAAGGCTTTATCAAAAGGATCCCTCACTATTTAGTTCTAAGCTTTTAATTGATATAGTAACTAAGGCTAAATGTTTAGACCATGATTTAGCAGACAAGATAGAAAAGCTTGAACCCTACGGCCATAGAAATCCAAAACCTGTTTTTTGCATCAGGGGAATAAGTCCTGAAATGCCAATGTATATGGGTGACAGGCAGCAGCATGTTAGATTTAATGTCAACAACCTCACATTCGTTATATTCCGAAGAGGAGAGGAATTTAGAGAGTATTACAAGACTAGGGAGTCAATAGACCTGGTAGGCTATTTTGAAAAGAATTATTATAACGGCTATAAAAGGCTACAATTTATTGTGATAGATTTTAAATAATAATAAACTACTTAAGGAGACAGCAATGCTGATAATAAAGAAGAGAAACCTAATATTTCTCATAATCGTATTCACACTGATAGGTGCAGGGATCACCTGGGGGTCAACTAAAGCCCTCGACTTTTTATCGGATGATGTTTCAATCTCCCAAAACCAATTTGAGGAATATAAAAAGCTGAAGGAGAATTACGGGAAATTAGCTACCCTTCAACATCTTATAGAAGAAACATATTATCTCCCTGTCGATTCAGAAAAGCTTTATGAAGGCATGTATAAGGGATTGTTTTGGGGTATTGGTGATCCATATTCTTCCTATTTGACAAGTAAAGAATACGAAGAACTGATGATGACGACAACAGGTGAATATGAGGGAATAGGTGTGACTATAGCTCCTGACCAGAATGGATATATCAAAGTTGTTGCACCCATGGATGATTCACCGGCTGAGAGAGCGGGGATAAAATCCGGCGACAAGATCATATCGGTGGATGGGGTTGAATATAGGGGTGATTCGATCGATAGGGCAGCAAGTGCCATGAGGGGCAAAGAAGGAACAAAGGTAAAAATCGGTGTAATGAGAGGAAACGAAACCTTTGAACTTGAAATAATCAGGGCAAGTATTACTTTGGAAACAGTTAAATCAGAGCTCCTTGACAATGGCATCGGATATATCAGAATAAGTTCATTTGAAGAGCGAACAGCCGATGATTTTGGTAAGGCCTTGCGTGACATAGAGGCAAATGGAGCAAAGGGATTAATAATTGATCTTAGAGACAATCCAGGTGGATTAGTAGATGTATGCATAGAAGTGGCTGACTACCTTCTCCCTGAAGGAGTAGTAACTTTTACTGAGAACAAGAAGGGAGAAAGGAAGTACTTTAAATCAAATCCAGGAGCCACAAGTCTTCCCTTTGTAGTGCTGGTTAACGGTGGTACCGCCAGTGCTAGCGAGATAGTGGCAGGGGCTGTTAAAGACCATGAGCAGGGTATAGTTGTAGGAACTAAGACATACGGCAAAGGAATTATACAGGAGATCCTGCCTTTAGATGCAGGTGATGCTATAAAGCTTACAATAATGCAATACTTCTCTCCTAAAGGGAATACTATTCACGAGATAGGCCTTGAACCTGATTATGTTGTAGAGTTATCGGAGGAGGATTTTGTGAACGGAGAGTTGCCAAGAGAAAAGGATAAGCAGCTTAAGAAGGCAATAGAATTATTAGAACAATAAAAAAAAGGGACAGGACCATTTGGAGCTGTCCCTTACTAATCTAATCAATATTTCTTTCTTTCATTCTTTCAAGAACCAGTTTGTAGCCATCAGCACCGTAAAGCAAACAGCGATTGACTCTGCTGATGGTTGCTGTGCTGGCTTTAGTTATCTCTTCAATTTCATTGTAGGTTTTCTTTTCGGATAGCAATTTGGCGACTTGAAATCTTTGAGATATGGCCTGTAACTCTTTTATAGTGAAGATGTCTTCGAAAAAGCGATAGCATTCTTCTTCATTTTCAAGCAATTGAATTGCCTTAAAGAGATCATCTGTTTCCTTGTTCTTCAGTTTGGATACGTAACTCATAGCTATCCTCCATAGTTTTTTACTTTAATACTTTACAGTGTAATTATACTATTTATGATAACTATTGACAATAGCTATTTTTTCCATTATTATAGATTTACCTAAAAGGGAGTAGTTTAAAGCTTATGATCAACATACCCGGCATTTAGCCTGGTCAGAAGCCCTTTCAAAGGAAACAAGACTTTTAGCATAATTATCAATGATTTGCAAATATTATGCTAAAGGTCTTCTTTTATTTCATAATATTTGTAAGTCAAATCTATATTTTGGAGGATTATAATGTTTGAACAAATGGCAGCTCATCAGGTTTTAGACGAAATGAAAGTCGACCATGAGAAGGGTCTATCAAGTCAGGAGGCACAGAGGCGTTTAGCTGAATACGGTCCAAATGAATTTGAAGAGAAAAAGCCTAAAACCAAGTTACAGATGTTTCTGTCACAATTACATGATCCAATGATATACATTTTATTTATAGCAGTAGCCATATCTTTATTCTTAAAAGAGATTGGGGATGCTGTAATTATTGTTGCCGTAATTTTATTAAACGCGGTAATAGGAATGGTGCAGGAATCTAAAGCGGAGAAATCTTTAGAGGCACTTAAGAAGATGTCAAGTCCTACAGCTCTTGTGCGCAGAGATGGAAAAGTTTTTGAAATTCAAACAGCAGATATAGTAGTAGGAGACATAGTGGTGCTGGAAGCAGGGCGGGTGGTTCCTGCAGATATGAGGCTGATATCAAGTGTAAATTTAAAGATAGAGGAGTCGGCCTTAACCGGGGAATCGGTACCAGTTGAAAAGGATGCCGATTTTGTTGCGAAGGAGAATATACCGCTGGGCGATCGGCTGAATATGGCTTACCTTTCTACAAGTGTAGCCTATGGCCGCGGTGAGGGAGTTGTGGTTGCTACCGGCATGAAAACCGAAATAGGCAAGATAGCTAGCATGATCAGCCAGACTGGTGATGAAATGACTCCTTTGCAGAAGCGTTTGGGCTCTTTGGGAAAGGTATTAGGCATACTGGCCATAGCCCTTTGCGTTTTACTTTTTGTGCTTGCACTAATTCAGGATAGAGATGTTATGGAAATGCTTCTGGTAGCAATTTCGTTAGCAGTAGCAGCTATCCCCGAAGGTCTGCCAGCCGTCGTAACCATAGTGCTTGCTTTAGGTGTTACCCGCATGGTAAAGGTAAATACCATCGTTAGGAAACTACCTGCAGTTGAAACCCTTGGCTCTGTCAGCGTAGTCTGTTCGGATAAGACAGGAACCCTTACACAGAATAAGATGACTGTAACAAAAGTATATATGGACGAAGAGCTGAAAGATGTGGAAGAGATCGATTACCAGAAGAACAAGCTGTTTGTAAACGGCTTTATGCTTTGCACCGATGCTTCGATTGAAGACAATAACAGATTAGGAGATCCTACTGAGCTGGCCCTCCTAGATATGGGCGCAAAATTAGGAGTAGAAAAGAAAGACATCATAAATACTTATCAGAGAATCAATGAAAAGCCCTTTGATTCATCTCGTAAAATGATGACCACTGTGCATAAGAACAGCGATAAGGGAGTAATTGCTTTTACGAAAGGAGCACTGGACAGGGTTATAGTCAATTGCACCAGGGTATTAATTAATGGCGAGATTAGAGAGATTACACAGGAAGATATAGGGAATATCAATAATGCATCGGAACAAATGTCAAAGGAAGCATTGCGTGTGCTTGCTTTGGCCTATAAGTCTGATGATGATTCAGCTAGTGAATCTGATCTTACCTTTGTAGGCTTAGTTGGCATGATCGACCCTCCAAGGCCTGAAGCGATTGAAGCTGTTAAAGTATTCGACAAGGCATCTGTCACAACTGTTATGATAACCGGTGACCATAAAGATACAGCCTTAGCAGTTGCAAAGGAGTTAGGAATAGCTTCAAGGGAAGAACAGTGTATAACAGGAGAAAAATTAGATCAGATGAGCCAGGAGGAATTAAATCAAATAGTGCCTGACCTGAGGGTTTTTGCTAGAGTTTCTCCGGAGAACAAGGTTATGATTGTCAACGCCTATAAAGCTAACGGCCATATAGTATCGATGACAGGTGACGGTGTTAACGATGCTCCATCCCTTAAAATTGCAGACATTGGGGTTGCGATGGGAATAACGGGTACCGATGTGGCCAAGGGTGCAGCTGACATGGTCTTAACCGATGATAATTTTGCGACTATACAAAAGGCTATAGAAGAGGGCCGTAATATTTATAATAATATTAAGAAATCGGTTCTATTTTTGCTATCATCTAATTTGGGTGAAATCGTCACAATGTTTGTGGCTATAGCAGCAGGCCTGGCCTCTCCATTAAAAGCCATCCATATACTCTGGGTAAACCTTATAACCGACTCCTTGCCTGGCTTGGCCTTGGGAGTTGACTCAGGTGATCCTGATATAATGAACAAACCTCCTAGGGATGCAAAGGAAAGCCTGTTTGCAGAGGGAGGCATGGCTACAATACTGTTTTTCGGAGCAGTAATAGGGGTTATTACCCTTGGTGCATTCCTCTACACACCCATTAATATTTTACTAGAGGCAGGCAACCCAGTAAACTTTGAAGCTGTAAAAACCCTTTATAGAGACGGGGATATATATACAAGATCTCAGACCTATGCCTTTACCGTCTTAGCCATCTCCCAGTTATTCAATGCTATAGGTATGAGGAATTTGAATAGATCAATATTCAGATATAATCACTTCAATAACAGGGTTATGTTACTGGCATTTGTAGTAGGTTTCGGCCTTCAGATAGCAGTAACTGAGATAACTTTTATAACCAAAATCTTTGGAACGGTTGCACTATCCGTAGAAGAGTGGCTTATACTGACAGCCTTATCTACGGCTCCACTCTGGTTCCATGAGATATTTGTGTTTATAAGATATATGAGCAAAAGGCAAAACCATTAGTATTTCTTTATTGACAAAAAAAGTGTACAATAGGGGGAAAAGGCTCTTGTATTTGTATGTTATTAAAGGCAACAATAGGGACGCAAGTCCTGAATTAGTTAGAAAGTGCCTAAAGGATTACGCGGCTGATAAGGCTATTGATTTGCCGGATGAAATATCGATAATTTATGCGCAAAACGGCAAGCCTTATTTCCCCGATATTGAACAAATCCATTTTTCAGTAAGTCACTCAGGGGATTACTGGGCCTGTGTATTTGAAAGAATACCAGTTGGCTTTGATATTGAAGACCTAAATACTAAGAAGAATAGGTTTCGTCTCCAGGACAGGATTGCCAAACGCTATTTTACTCAAGAGGAATACGACTACATAAGTAAAAATAAGGGAGATTCATTTTTTGAGATTTGGGTAAGAAAAGAAGCCTATCTTAAATACAAAGGCACGGGTATTAAAGAAGGACTGTCAAGTTTCAATCTTGTAAAAGAGGGTAAGCTTTTATCAGAGCTTGAAGATACTTTTATTGAATCTTTTAAAATATATCCAGAGCTGTTGGGCGCCTATTGCGCAAATGATAGGCTGGTATTAGAAAAGGTTGTAGAATATGAATGTAACTAGCAAAACAATTAGGGTATACGGTAGTGCGATACTATTCACATTAATGATTGGCTTTTCATTCCTAGGTGTTAAGACTGGAGTAGAAATTGCCTCAGCATTACAAACCCTTACATACCGATATAACTTCGCATTCCTTGCTTCTCTCATACCTATAATATTAGGAATAGCCTAGGTTGAGCTTTCGGGTAAACTGAATATAAGATACCTGCTGGTTACGGCAGGATTTTATGTAGGATTTATGATACTGCAGGCAATTGGATTGATGTTTGCAACATCTATAGAAAGCGGTATAATCTTTGCTCTGATCCCAATCCTGGTTAAGATAATCGCCTGGTTGGTATTGGGTGAAAAGGGCGATTGGAAGCAGAATGTCTTCGTAGCCATCAGCGTATCTGCAGTGGTAATAATGTTTGTATTGGGAGCACAAGATATCAGCGTAAGTATAGTTGGATTGATAATACTGTTTTTATCAAGTCTTTCCATGGCACTAAGCAATGTGTTCATGAGGTATGTAAGAAATGAATTCAAACCCTTTACCATAACCTTTGCGATTTGTTTAGGAGGCTTTGTGTTATTCAACATAGCCACCTTGGTTTATGGTATTTATTCAGGAACACTGAACCAATATTTTGCACCTTTGGTTTACCCCGAGTTCATATTCTCCACAGCATTTTTGGGGATTCCTTGTACACTTTTATCCTCACTGCTTTTAACCTATATGCTTGCCCACCTGCAGGCGGTAAAGGCGACCGTATTCGGGAATCTTTCAACTGCCATTTCGATAGTGGTGGGTGCACTGATACTCAAAGAACCACTATATATTTACCTTATAGTATGTACCGCACTGATACTATTAGGGGTTATAGGTACCAGTATTAGCAGTTCAAGGGTTGAAGAAGAAAGTGTTGAGGCTGAAAATGGTTAAGCCTTTATTTCCCGGGTAAAAAATGTTGTGGAGGGATATGATGAATGCTAAAGAGGCATCATTGAGATATCTAAGTTACAAGGACAGGACTAGGTATGAAATAATTAGATATTTGGAAAAAAAGGGTTATTCAGAAGATGATATCACCCGGGCAATAGATTTTTTAGAGGAATGCAATTATATTAATGATGAAGATTACTGTGTAAGATATATTAATTATGGTATTGAAAAGGGCAGGGGACCCATAAGGCTCGAATTTGAACTAAAGCAAAAGGGTATTGATATAGATATTATTTACTCGAAGTTAAATGCCATATATAGCGAAGACAAGGAAAGGGAGCTGGCGCAGAAGCTTATTGATAAATATATAGAGCAGGCAGATAAACAAATTGACAGCAAAGAGTTGGCAAAAATCGCACGGCGGCTTGCAACAAATGGATTTAGAAACAGCCTAATTTTTGATTTGCTTTCAAAATATAGATAATGATATGAGATAATACATTTGTGTCAAAAAAGTATAAAAAAAGAAAGGCCTCTGATATAATGTTTTTCAACTTCAAAAACAAATATTGGAAGGAGACCTTTCTTATGAAAACAATTATAACAGA
>JAAYHT010000209.1 GCA_012735285.1 Clostridiales bacterium
GGCTAGTGGAATTGCGCTTGTTATCACATCTGAGACCCCTGTTAACTATCTACCTAAATCATTTGATATATTTGGAGCAAAAACTTACGGACTTATTCCGTCACAGGCAATAATTGCAGCTATATTCTTCCTTATCTGCCTGTTCTTACTTAATCATACCAAGTTCGGCAGGTATACATACGCAATAGGTAGTAATGAAAAAACAGCTATACTTTCAGGTATTGATGTTAAGAAATACAGGATTCTAATCTACGTATTAAATGGCTTAGCTGCTGGTCTAGCAGGTATTATTGTAGCATCAAGACTAAAGGTAGGTAGCCCGATAGTTGGTATGGGTTATGAAATAGATGCTATTGCAGCGGCAGCTATCGGCGGAGTAAGTATGACAGGTGGAGAGGGTAATATTAAGAAAACAATCATAGGTGCGTTTATTATATGTATAATACGTACCGGATTGAATATATTGGGGATATCCTCTTCAAACCAGAAGATAATAATTGGAGCTATATTAGTAATCGTAGTTGCAATTGATATGCTAAAGAACAGAAACGCTGAATAATAATGTATTATAGTAAACCCTGTCAGTTCACAATTGCAACTGATGGGGTTTTTTTATTGCTAACCATAAAAAACGTTTATATTAATATGCTATAACATAACGAATATAAATGTGACATTCCCAGAGACATATGATAAAATTTAACTAGCTAAAAAGGTTAAATATCAAGGCATGAGAGGAATGAACAATGGAAATAAGAAGGATCCTGAAAGGGATTATGCGTATTGGAGGAATAAGGATCTGTACTGCTTCCCTTGTCCCCATGATAGTTGCAACTGTATTAGCTTATAGCAAATATGGGGTATTTTCATTTAAGTGGTGGATTTTATCTATCGTGAGCATTATGCTTATCGAAACAGGTAAGCACTGCTTTAATGATGTTGTGGATTATGTATCTGGTGTAGACCTTTCCATCGAACCAGACAAAGTAACCCCTTATAGCGGTGGGAAAAAGGTGCTGACAGAGAATTTACTATCTGTTAAAGAAGCTAAGGTAATTGGTACAATCACAATTGCTATAGCGGCGGCAATAGGGATTTATATTGCTGTAGTAAGAGAGCCACTTGTATGGCCGATTGGTATAATAGGAGTATTTTTTGCAATCTCATATAGTGTTCCACCTTTTAAATTTTGTTACAGGGGCCTGGGAGAAATAGTAATAGGTATTACCTATGGCCCTCTTATTTTTCTAGGTATGTACGTTGTGATGGCAGGTACCATTGATCTTATTGCTGTACTAGCTTCTATTCCTATAGGCATTTTAGTTACAAATATTATTTGGATTAACCAATATCCAGATTACGAAGCTGATAAAATGCACGGGAAGAAGAATTGGGTAGTAAGATTAGGGAAACAAAGAGGTCTTGTAGTATACAAAATACTTTATGTGCTGATATTTCTATCTTTTATAGTTATATCTGTGACTACAAGAAACTACTACTGGTTAATAAGCCTTGTGACTATTCCTATGGCAATCAAATCCTATCAAATTGCTGTGAAATACTACAATGACATTCAGCGCCTTATAAAAGCGAATGAGCTTACCCTGAAAATGTATGTGGTAATGGGAATCACTATGATGGGAACTTTCATTTTGACCTATTAGTTAATAAACAAAAGACATAATAAAATATTTAGTAAATAATGAAAGGACTTTCGAGTATGTTTTTGGACTACCAAAACAATAGCTCAAAGGTCTCGGGAGTGAGACGATGTTAGAGAAGGTTAAAAATAATAGCGCATTAGTTGCTGATATGATGCATATAGAAAATATTATGCTTGACTGTGTGAAAAACAGGCATGAAAATGTAGAGCAATTGCTGTCTAATATGATCCTCAAAGGTGGAAAAAGACTGCGACCCTTGTTTGTTATTCTATGCTCAAGATTTGGCATAAGCAGACCAGAGGAAATTTATAAAGTAGCAGCAGCTATTGAAATGATACATATGGCCACTTTGATACACGATGATATTATCGATGAGGCTAAGGTAAGAAGAGGGCAGATAACAGCACAATCCAAGTTGGGAAAGGATCATGCTGTATTCCTTGGGGATTTTCTAATGAACAGAAGCTTCATGCTTCTAAATGGAAGCAGTCATACAGGAGATATCCTTCAGAGTACCGAAAAAGTTTTTTATGGTGAAATGCTACAATATAATAATAGGTATAAGAAAAATACTAGCGTTACCAAATACCTTAGGGTTGCAGCTAACAAGACCGCTTCTTTATTCGAACTATCTTGCCATCTGGGTTCAAAGATATCAAATTGTGACGAGGATGTGTCTAGGAGGCTAAGAAGAATTGGCTATTATTTTGGCCTCTCATTCCAAATTACCGATGATGTTTTGGATTTCACATCGGACGAAGAAAACCTTGGCAAGGATGTTCAAAATGATTTAAAAATGGGATTTTACACTCTCCCCGTTATTTATACCGCTAGGAAAGATCTTGGAGTTTGGGATCTGATAGAAGAGGAGAGGTACAAAGAAGTGTTAGTCCGTATAAAAGATTTAGGAGGTTTGAATAAAACCATAAGTCTTGCACAAAGGTACATAGAAAAGGCTATCTGTGAATTAGAACCTTTGCCAGATATCCCAGAAAAGGAGATTATTTGCGGTCTAATATTACATATAAACAAGGTTTTAAGTAATGCGCGACAATGATTAATTAATAATGGATCTATAATAAATGTAGGGGTAACCGAGTAATCGGAAGCTCCAACATTTTATTTTGTATAAAAAAAGTAGAGCATAGATAGAAAATCCTGTAAGATTAAGTTGCAACACAAAACCAAAAGGAGGTTTTCTACTATGCTCCAAC
>JAAYHT010000210.1 GCA_012735285.1 Clostridiales bacterium
GTGTATGAGGCAGCCAAAAACGCAGGAGCCCATGATTTCATTATGGAGCTTCCGGAAGGCGATGGTACCTATGTGGGTGAAAGGGGTGTGAAGCTATCCGGAGGGCAAAAACAAAGAATCAGCATAGCAAGGGTGTTTTTAAAAAATCCTCCTATTCTGATTCTTGACGAAGCTACTTCGGCGCTTGATACAGAAAGTGAGAAGATTGTGCAAAGATCCCTTGAAAGACTGGCTAAAGGCAGAACGACCTTTATCATAGCTCACAGGTTGACTACTATAAGGAATGCTAAAATAATATTGGTATTGACCGATAACGGAATAGAGGAAAAAGGTAGCCACGAGGAGCTGTTAGAAAAACGAGGAATATATTATAATCTATATAAAATGTATGAAAACTGATTAGGAGAGAATATGGTCAATTTAGGAAACGATTGGGACGATTTATTAAAAGATGAATTTAAAAAAGACTACTACCAGAACTTGCGGAAATTTTTAATCCAGGAATACAGGACTAGGATCATATATCCTTCTATGTATGATATTTTCAACGCATTAAAGTTAACGCCCTACAGTAAAGTAAAAGCTGTGATCCTGGGCCAGGACCCATATCATGGAGAGGGACAGGCCCATGGGCTGTGTTTTTCAGTTAAAAAGGGAGTTCCTATCCCTCCATCGCTCCATAATATTTTTAAGGAATTGTATGATGATTTAAACATTCTGCCTCCCAACCACGGTTATTTAAAGGATTGGGCTGACCAGGGTGTTATGTTGTTAAATACTGTGTTAACGGTTCGTAAAGGTCAAGCTAATTCACATAAGGGAAGAGGTTGGGAAATATTTACCGACAAAGTTATAGAACTGTTGAATAAAAGAGAGCAACCAATGGTATTCTTATTATGGGGAGCCAATGCCAAATCTAAACGTGCGTACATAACTAATAAAAATCATTTGGTTCTTACCGCTGCTCATCCCAGTCCTCTGTCAGCGCATAATGGTTTTTTTGGATGTAGGCACTTTTCCAAAACAAATAACTTTTTAGCGCAATACGGGGAATATATTGACTGGGAAATAAAAGAATAGGAGGAAGAGCGATGGAGCCCGGGACAATTATACTTATCATTATTATTGTTATAATTGCTATACTTGTGCTTCGTATTATAGGAGCATATAACTCTTTTATAAGATTTAGAAATATGGTTGATGAAGCCTTTTCAACAATGGATGTGTATTTAAAGAAAAGATACGACCTTGTACCTAATCTTGTAGAAACAGTTAAAGGATATGCAGCCCATGAATCCGAAACCCTTGAAAGGGTTATAAAAGCGAGAAATCTAGCTTCTAATGCTACTAGTATAGAAGAAAAAGCCCAAGGTGAAAATTTACTTACAGGAGCGTTAAGGAGTCTTTTTGCCCTATCTGAAGCTTACCCTGACCTTAAAGCAAATACTAATTTTCTGGATTTACAAAGACAGCTTCAAAACATTGAAGAGGATATTGCCAACGCTAGAAAACACTATAACTCAGTGGTTAGGGAGTTTAATACAAGGATAGAGGTTTTTCCGGGAAATATCATAGCAGCTATTTTCAACTTTACAAGGAGACCCCTGTTTGAAGTTGAAGATGTACAGCATAGGGAGGCTGTAAGGGTAGAGTTCTAGAAAAGGTATGAAGCCTCCAGACTACGGAATCGGGGGTTAAACTTTCCGCAGGAGGAGGCCTTAAGAAGTGGTATGGATAAGGAATTACGGATTAACAAAAGGCACTCCGAAGTATTCAGTTAAAGATAGAACCATGGCCCTGGCTATTGCATCGACATTGTCCTGGATCCAAGTTGCATCGGACCAGTTATCATGGTAAGCAACTTCTACCAGTACAGCAGGTGCAATTGTATTTCTCAGCTCATATAATGCTGTTGTGGGAACGGTAATAACTAATTCTGGATTAGGATAGATTGCTCTGAAATTCTTAGCAAATATCTCTGCAGCCTGTTGTCCTAATTGGCTGGTAGTAAAGTAATAGATATTCGGCCCCTGAAATGCACCGGGCATAGTTTCAGGCGATGCGTTTGAGTGAATGGCTAAGTGAAAATCATAATTCCCTTCATTCGACATTCTAACTGAAGTGCCAACGGTACCATCAGGATCATTTCTCCCATATTGAATACCTGATGCTTCCAAGTAGGGAATCATTGCATCGGTAATTAAGTTCATCCAGTATTCTTCGCTTCCTGTGCTTGTTATATAAAGGTTGTATTCCTGAGTCGACGGACTTAAAAATACAGTGGGCATATTGTAACTCCCCTTTCAATGCTTTGTTTTTGCATAATATATATTATGCTTTGATATTTATTGGTGTGATGAATGGAGTAATAAAAACAGTGCGGCCTTATCAAGCTGCCAGTGTCGGTGTATAATATTCAAACGGACATTCAAACATGAGAGGGAACAAGATGAACGGTATATCTATTTTATTTCGCTACTGGGTATTTTTGGCCGTGGTGCTTATAGGTTCGAGGTTTTTTGATGTACATGAGAATCCAAAAGCAACAGTACTTGTTGTAGTAGTTGCGACTATCTTGTATATAGTGGCAACAATAATTAACTATAAGAGGAAATAAACTATTTGATTGAATAGCCTCCAATAGATGGGGAAAACTACCCATATACAAAGGATAGGAGGCTTTAAATGTCTAATAAAATTAAGTTTGTTCAAGATATTCGCTCGATACTTCCTATTAAAGAAAGCTTTGATATTGTTGAACGCAACATAGATATAGGGGGTAGGGATTCATATTTATATTTCATCGATGGATTTGTAGATAGTGATATGCTACAGGAAATGATTACTATCTTTCAAGAAATAACTGTCTCAGAAATGGATGAATATCCTACAGCTACTGATTTTATCAAATACAGAATACCCCATATTCAGATTAGTGAAGTTGCGGATGTTAATTTAGCCGTGACGGATATACTTGCAGGTCATGTGGGATTTATCATAGAAGGTTACGATTCGATAATCTTGATAGATTTAAGGTTGTATCCCGTACGGGGTGTGGAGGAACCAGAGAAAGAGAAATCCTTGCGTGGAGCAAGAGACGGTTTTGTAGAGACCCTTATATTTAATACCGCTTTGATTCGGAGGAGAATTAGGGATCCCAGGTTAGTTTTTACGTCATTAAAAGTAGGTAATATTAGCAATACCGATGTCAGCATCGGATATATAAAAGGTATAGTCGATGAAGAGATATTAAACAAGATGATAGAAAAGATTAATAAACTTGATATTGATACCTTAACTGTGAGCGATCAAACTTTGGTAGAGGTTTTGGATAATTCCAGATGGCTCAATCCCTTTCCAAAGATTCGCTATAGTGGAAGACCCGACGTAGTAGCTGCCCATTTAACAGAGGGCAAATTTGTTATTCTAGTTGACAATAGCCCTAATGCTATTCTGCTTCCCATCGGGTTTTTTGATTTGATACAGGATGCCGATGAGTTCTACTTTCCAGTCATGACAGGCAATTTCTTTAAGTTTATTCGAAATACTACTATGATGGCATCGGTATTTCTTACCCCTTTATACCTTTTGGTAGATAAGGAAATATTGCATTTGCCGGCTTCTTGGGAATTCATTTTGCCCCAGGAGGATTATGCATTGCCTCTATTCTGGCAATTTTTAATACTTGAAATAGCACTAGATGGATTAAATCTAGCATCATTAAATACACCAAGTTCTCTTGGCATGTCGTTGTCTGTAATAGGTGCTTTACTGTTAGGTGAACAATCGGTTCAGGCGGGCTGGTTTATACCCCAGACCATTGTTCTAATGGCAGTTATAGCTTTAGCCGCATTTTCTCAGCCTAGCATAGAATTGGCATACGCAAATAAATTTTTAAGGATATTTTTATTAATAGGTGCCCACCTGTTTAGCCTTTGGGGTTTTCTCATTGTCCTCGTGATTGAAATCCTTATTTTAGCGTTTACAAAGACTATAACGGGGATACCTTACCTTTATCCACTTGTACCATTTGATAAGAAAAAACTTATAAAAGTTTTGTTCCGAGTTCGCACCAAACAAAATAGCAATTAGTTATCGACGTAATACTGGGTCACAGAACTCACCGAAAAACCTTACAAACCTTATTGAGAAGAAATCACATACTGTAACTTCTCCACTGCAAGAGTCTTGCAGTAAAATGTAATTTATACCGACTCCCACGAGATAGCCAATACGTGTTGCTAAACCGGTGTTGCCTATTAAGAATTCAACGGAGCATGGCTTACCGATTTGGGTACGAAGAAAACTATTCATATACTGTATATTATCGTAAGTAAGGAATTCTCTATATTCGTTCGGAATCAATGGATTGCTAGGTATTTCGTAAATTGGCGGATTAGGGACAACCAAGGGCATAAGAGATGTCGCATCTATCCTTAATTCAGGAATCGGACTTTCTACAACATCAACCAGCAGTGGCAGCTCACTCAAATCCCGCCTATAAGTAATTGGTGTAACAGCTTGCATGTTATTAATCGGCATAGGAGAAGGACAGGGGCACATTTCTTCTTCTGCCATAGGAGTTTCAGGCACGTCCCGGGCAGGCATTCTTGGTGAGGGTGTAGTATCTTGAGGCCTTGGGGTAGGTATAGCTGTTTCAGGTACTTCGGGAGCGGTTTGAGGCAGCTCGGGGATTAATTCTGCAGGAAAACCTTCTGGGATTCGTCCCGGGGCAAAACCTCTTGGCGAAATAGGAGGTTGGGGTATTTCTGGCATTTGACGTGGGGTAGTAGGAGGCGGCATAACTTGTTCAGGGGGAGTTTGCGGCATTTGTCCGGATGGTGGTATGGGTATAGGCACATCGGGTATTTGAGTAGTAGATGGCCTAGGTGTCTGTGGTATTCCGGGCGCAATAGGAATTTGCGGCATTTCAGGCATTACCGGGTTTTGTCTAGGGGTGGAGCTTTCAGGCATTTGAGCATTTTGAACTGCCTGTGTTTTAGGGTTATTGTAGAATTTTTTCTGTTGCATTTTTTCAAACTGACTGTTTCGGGGATAATGCATATATAAACCTTCTTTCTTTTAAGTACTTGCATAATAAACCGTTGGGATATAGAAACAATGATCACCTATCCTGTTATGGATAACTCCATAATTAGGAGGAGGGAAATATGGTGCGCAAGTAAGACTGAATGGGTTGTAGAAGTATAATGAGTGGTCGACACCAGGCAATCGACCTCCGTTTAGTGCCCAGTCGGCGATCTCATAATGGATTTCAGTGGGACGCATATTATAGATATTTTGTGGATTAGGTACTCCTTTTTTTTCAGTCCAAGCGCAGTCAAATTGACCTGGTTGAAACACAATATTACGCAAATTACCACCCTGATTGACTCTGCCGAATTCCCCGTGGTCAATGGTGGTCCTATTCATTACTACGGTTGCGACTGCCCTCATTCCAATCAGATTCCCATCATACCTACTAGAATTTCAACCTTATATCTATCGTAAAATCCATTTGTGGTGCACCTCTTGCTTTGAAATAAATTACTTGATTTATTATCTCACGTAAAAACTGATTCTTATGTTCTGGATCGGATTCCCAATAAAATCCTTCAAGGAATTCACGGACCCTTCTAATTCTGGGTAGTGTGGTTTTTACCTTATTAATATCCTCTAAACATTGGTTTATCTTTTTTTCAATCTCTGCCTTTTTCTTTATAGTTTCCTTAATTTCTGTCGCAACTGCTTTAGAACGCTCTAAGAAGGTTTGTTTATCGTATAGACCCTGTTCCAGCAGCTCGCATTGTCGAATTTTCTGATTAGCTAAACGGTCTAGCTTATTATCAATGGTTTTAGTGGCATTTTTAAGTAATTCATATTCCCGTTCCACATTCCGTATATGAGCTTTATAGTCATAACTGAATTCCAGATCATGCAAGAGAACCTCTAGCTGGCATATTATAGCTTCTTCAATAATAGAAACATATGAGCTGCTTACACCGCCGCAATGTCGATAACATCGTAAAGTATCCTGTTTACCTTTGCTGGTGCGAATTGTCATAGTGTGCCCACAGGCTCCACATTTTACAATGTAAGCGAGTGGGTTTCGCAACTGCTTGTTGATATGTATGTGAGGGGTATAGCGCTCTTTGGATAGCTTTTGAGCTGCCCAAAACACTTCTTCACTAATTATAGCCTTGTGTTTGCCGTCATAGATTAACCACTGGGAAGGATCTTTAAGTTTGCTGGTAGGTTTTCCTTGCTCAGAAAGGGAAAAGCCTCTTTTTCCCCAGGCAATCTTGCCAATATAGATAGGATTACGAACGATGTTCCTGATAGTGGTTCTATCCCATACTGTTTTTCCGTTTTTGTTAGGAATAGCCCTTTCAGTCAAATAACGGGCAATTCTGGTGTCGCCATATCCTTGATTAACATATAGATCAAATATTAACTCTACAATGGGTTTTTCCTTTTCGTTGATTATCAAGGTCTTATCTTTTTTATCATAGCCGAATGGAGCGTAAGTACCTAAATAATTGCCTTCTTGAAGAGACTTAAGCTTTCCCCGCTGTAGCCTTCGCTTAATAGTCTTCAATTCTTTACGAGCGAAAAATGCTGAAAGGTCAAAAAACTCTTCATCGAAATCATCATCAAGATTGTACTCCTTATCAGGGGTAAGTATTCGGGTTCCTGATTTTTTAAAAGTATTTGCAATTATTCCTTGATCTATCATATCTCCCCGGCCAAGGCGATCGATGTCCATCACAAGTACTGCTTCATAAAGTCCATCCTCAACTTCCTCAAGGAGATCTTGCATCTTCGGACGAACAGCAATTGAGTCCCCTGTAACAACCTCTTTTTTTATTTCAACCACATTTAACCCAGCTTTTTGAGCATAGGCAAGCAGCTGCTCCTCATGTCGGCGCAGAGTCTCTTCGATGGTTTCATTTATTCGGTCCCTATCCTTTCGGGACTTTCTTAGATAGATACAGGTTTTCATGTGGTGGTCTCCTGACTGTACTGCCCCTGTTGTACCAGGGGCAGTTATGTTCCATTTGTTTTTGTATGCTAGTTAAGTTATTTATATTCCAATAAAAAAAGCCCCAAGGTTTGCAACTTTCCTACCAAGGGAGCGTTACTGCCTGGGGCGTTTTATGTAATTATTATTAAACTAGCCGTACTAATAATTATAAGAGCTGTTAATAAATTCATTGAAAGGCATCCGCCTGTTACAGCTCTTCCGACTTTTCGTTCCCAACCCGCTTTTGTCGTTGGTATGCCGGTAGACCGTGCAAATTTCTGTTTTGCTCTCGTAATACCCAGAGCTCTCTTTGCTAAAAAAGATAAACCAGGTATGCCTGTATTTGATCTTCGTTTCTTCGCCATGTAGACTCTCCTTAAAATCTTTGTTTATTTAAGTAAGAATTCTGCTATCAGTTTATCAAATCGTCTAATATCAACACCTTTTTTTAAATTAATTTTTATGCGACCTGCTCTCGTCCATAATTCTACTTCAGCGTTAAAATCTATAGTACCTGCATTCTCAGTAGACCACATGTTGATGGAGGAATAAGGTAGAGAATATATCTCCACTTTTTTACCTGTAATACCCTGTGCATCTCTCACTATTAGTCGCTTGTTTGTAAATATTGCACTATCACGGAAGGTTTTATAAGCAGCTACTGCTTCTTCTCCAGTAACTAATAGATCTTTAACATCATCAGGGATTGGACATACTGATATAAAAGTCCACGTCAATATGCCTGATATTTCTGCCATGGATAGTTACCTCCTTAATACAAAATACTATTTATATCATAATAGAAATCGTGTTCTAATAATAGTACTCTTTAAATGGTAATTAGCAGGAAATTTGCCAAGCCATCAGATCATACATTGAATTAGGTGAGAAAGATGGCTAAAGAGCTTCAGAGGGAATGGGAAGGGCTGATTGCTGATATGCCAGAGAAATATATAAAGCCTGGCATTCCAGATGACTGCACCCATGTCGTAATCTATACTAATGGCAGCAGGGCATATCATAAGGGACTTAATCCAGAACCTGAACAGTTAAAGAGGTTGAATTGGGTTATAAGTAAGTGCTGGGATGCATTGCCATATGAAACAAAGATTAGAATCAACAGTGGATACGAGAACAAATAGCTAGGGAAACCCTAGCTATTACTGTTTTTTATTATTCTCCTACCATGCCGTCACCATCGCGGTCATCCATGTACTGATATAACCAATGGTCTTTAGTGATGGGCATCTTATATCCTGCTGCTTTTGCTTCTGCTATAGTAACCCTACCATTTCCATCTTTGTCTACGGAAGATAGGTCAGTAGCTTTCTGATTCTCAATTAAAGCTTTATTTACCTTATCCGGATTTACGTTCTCAAACTCATCAACTATAACTTCGCCCTTGATTGTATATGTATACTTATATTTGCTTGGTATATGTGTTTCTGTATTTGGATAGGTAATTATTGCTTCGAAATCAGTACATCCACCTGCATCTCTTATAACCTTTTCCATATAGGCCTGATTACCGTGGCGGTTAAGAGTGCTGTCCTGAGGAGTTATATTATACGCATTTGATACTCCTCCAAGTGAATCGGCTATAACATGGCCTTGGTCGTAATTTGGCAGTTCTGTACCGGGAACCTTGGCTTCGTCATGATAGTAGCGCCCATTTGAGGTTACGGGTTCCGTACTATCATCCTGTGGAACGATCTCTTTAGCTACAACTCTGACCAGTTGGCCATATTCATTTGTGAAGGCCCAATATTCCCTATCTCCAAAACCAATATCAACGGCCACGTTAGGTTCTCTGACACCGCTCATATCGCCTCCATCGACTGTAATTATAGTGTATCCGTTAAAAAGCGTTTCTTCAAAATCGTTGGAAATAGGCCCTTCATTATTGGCGCCACTGCATCCTGCAATTCCGATAGCTAAAACTAATATGACAGCCAAAACCCACCATTTCTTATAAATACGGTGGTTTTTACTATTCTTATTTATCTTCATAAAAGAGTACCTCCGATTATGGAATTGTATCATTGCTGATAAAATTCTACAATGCTATTAATAATAAATATATAGCTTAGGTATCATAGTGATGTTATTCCTATCTCTCCTTCTCCGCCGGCCTCACACATAATAAGTCTGGCTAAGAGTTCTCTATCATCGAAGGGCATAAGTAAATATCCTCCATTTAATTAGTTATTGTATACTTTGCATTATATGCATTGAAACTTAAATTTGATATAGATTTGACGGTCATAAATTGGGATAGCGGATATTATTTGGTGTTTAAAGAAATACTAATAAGGTTATGTAATGATATGAGATAATACATTTGTGTCAAAAAAGTATAAAAAAAGAAAGGCCTCTGATATAATGTTTTTCAACTTCAAAAACAAATATTGGAAGGAGACCTTTCTTATGAAAACAATTATAACAGA
>JAAYHT010000211.1 GCA_012735285.1 Clostridiales bacterium
TTCTTCTTGTTCCGCTTTACCGGAAGGTCTTTGTTGCTTATATTAGCAAATATCCCTTTGTCTATGTAGTTGTATAGCGTCTTTGTGCAGATCATGGCTCTGAACCGGAAATTATGGCTTGGGCTGTCGAAAAGCTTGCAGATAGAGAAAACGCCATGATTGATGTTAATATGGGCTGTCCTGTTCGCAAGGTAGTGCAAAATAATGAGGGTTCTGCATTGATGAAAACTCCAAAGCTGGCTGCTAAAATTGTAAAAGCCATGGTGGACGCAGAGAAAAACAGCTCAAAACAGATAGGCAGAGAAGCAAAGCCTATTACTGTTAAATGTCGAATAGGCTGGGATGAAAAAAGCGTCAATATATTAGAATTTGCTAAACTCATGGAAGAAGCAGGAGCATCAGCAATATGTGTCCATGCTAGAACCCGCGAACAGCTGTATAGTGGGAAAGCTGATTGGGAACTGATTAAACAAGTAAAAAAGAATGTATCTATTCCGGTAATTGGAAGTGGTGATGTCCTCTCGGCAGAAGATGCATTAAGAATGCTAGAATATACAGGATGTGACTTTGTGCTGATTGCTAGGGGTGCATTAGGAAACCCTTGGATATTTAAAGAGGTAGATGCATTATATAGAGGAGAAAAGCCCCCGGCTCCACCATCCTTAGATGAAAAGGTCAAGATGATGCTAAGACATCTTAATATGCTTGTAGAAGAAAAAGGCGATGACTTGGCTGTTTTAGAAATGAGAAAACACATAGGATGGTATATTAAAGGAATAGCTGGCGCAACTGAAATTCGAAGAAAAATAAATACTATAGTAAATATAAATGAGTTAAGGAATTTGTTGGAATCGCGTTTGGCTATATTGCCTTGACTTTTTATATGGCATGTTGTATAATATCCCGCATATAGGCAGGCCTTAGACATATAATTATGTATCAGAAAATATATGTACAAATATAAAAAGGGGCAACTTTGTTGGCTCCTTTGGCGGAAGTGGAGGAAAATAAATGTCCGAAGTTATTTTATTAACTAAAGAAGGATATGATAAGATTGTCAGCGAGTACGACGAGCTAGTAACTGTTAAAAGAAAAGAGGTTGCTGAAAGGATAAAAGACGCCATATCTTATGGCGACATATCTGAGAATGCAGAGTATGATTCTGCAAAAAATGAGCAGGCTGAGTTAGAAGAGCAGATAATGAAGCTCGAGTACATGATGCGTAATGCTAAAATTTTAGATGACAATGAAATATCCGATGAATATGTAAACGTAGGACTCAAAGTTAAGATTAAGGAATTGAGTGCTGGAGAAATAATAGATTTTAGAATTGTTGGCTCTACTGAAGCCGATCCATTTGAAGGAAAAATTTCTAACGAATCAGAGGTGGGCAAGCAGCTTTTGATGAAGAAAAAAGGCGATATAGCTGAAGTTACTGTTCCCGATGGTGTAGTTAGATATGAAATATTAGATATATACAAATAGATAATCTGGAAGGAAGAACAAAGATGAACGATGAAAACTTAAATTTAGCCGACTACGAACAAGAATTGAGTGAACAGAGAAGAATTAGAAGAGAAAAACTTGCAAAGTTACAGGAGATGGGTAGAAATCCATACTTAATTGAAAATTGGGATGTTACTCATCATAGCGGGTATATTAAGGAAAACTTTGAAGCGATGGAAGGCAAACAGGTGTCCATGGCTGGTAAGATTATGGCTAAAAGGCAGATGGGGAAAGCCTCTTTCATCGACATCCAGGACAAAGAAGGAAGAATACAAGTTTATGTTCGCCAGGACGCTATAAGCAAGGAAGAATATGAAATATTCTTAACCTATGACTTAGGAGATATTGTAGGAATCGTTGGCGAGGTATTTAAGACTAAGTATGGAGAAATTTCTGTAAAGGCCACTGAATTGGTCTTACTTACTAAAGCCTTGCAGCCATTACCAGACAAATGGCATGGGTTAAAGGACCCTGATCTTAGGTATAGGCAAAGATATGTTGACCTAATAGTGAATCCTGAAGTCAAAGAAACCTTTATCCTTCGCTCTAATATTATCAAAGAGATTAGAAAGTTTCTTGAAGGCAGAGGTTTCTTAGAGGTGGACACGCCTATACTGACAACCATTGCAGGCGGAGCAAATGCAAGACCCTTCTCGACCCATCACAACACCTTAGATATTGAAATGAAGCTTAGAATCTCTAACGAGCTCTACCTCAAGAGATTAATAGTAGGTGGGCTAGACCGCGTCTATGAGATGGGCAAGATGTTCCGCAATGAAGGAATGGATAAGAACCACAACCCTGAATTCACATCAATGGAACTATACCAGGCATATGGCAATATGGAAGATATGATAGATATAACAGAGAACCTAATATCAACTGTTGCAAAGAATGTGCTTGGTACTATGGTAATTGAATATCAAGGCAGAACTTTCGACCTAACTCCACCCTGGACACGCCTAAGTATGCAGGATGCGGTTAAGAAGTGGGTTGGAGTAGACTTTGATACAATTAATACGGACGAAGAAGCGAGACAAGTAGCCAAGAAGTATAATATAGAAGATGCAGACAAGCTTACAAGAGGTGAAATCATCGCTGAGCTCTTTGAAGAATATTGTGAAGAATTCTTAGATGGTCCGATTTTCATAACAGGCCATCCTGTAGAAATTTCGCCTCTAGCTAAGAGAGCTCCTAAGGATCCAAGAATTACAAGGCGTTTTGAAGCCTATATTAATACATGGGAAGTTGCAAATGCCTTTTCAGAGCTTAACGATCCTATTGATCAATATAATAGGTTTAAAGAACAGCAGGCTCAACTAGAGGCTGGCGATCACGAGGCTCATCCGATGGATGAAGACTATGTTAATGCACTTGAAGTTGGACTTCCTCCAACCGGGGGGTTGGGAATAGGTATTGACCGTGTAATTATGCTATTAACTAATGCACCTTCAATTCGAGACATAATATTATTCCCCACAATGAAGCCACTTTAATAAACAGAGGAGAGCTATGAAAGACATATTGATAAAAGAGATTTATAATGATCCTAGTAAATATGCGGACAAAGAAATATGCGTTAGAGGTTGGGTGCGCACAAATAGACACTCCAATAAATTTGGGTTTATAGAACTAAATGACGGTAGCTGCTTTAAATCGATACAGGTTGTTTATGAAGAGGAAAATCTAGATAATTTCAATGAGATAACCAAGATTTATGTAGCTTCTGGAATATGTGTGGTAGGTACTTTAGTACTGACACCCGAGGCAAAACAACCCTTTGAGATAAAGGCTGCTTCAGTATCTATCGAGGCGCACTCAGATCCTGACTACCCTTTGCAGAAAAAAAGACACAGTTTCGAGTTCTTAAGAGAGATAGCTCATCTAAGACCTAGAAGCAATACTTTTTCTGCTGTTTTTAGAGTTAGATCTATAGTAGCATATGCTATTCATAAATTCTTTCAAGAAAACGGTTTCGTCTATGTCCACACTCCTATCATCACAGGAAGTGATGCAGAGGGTGCAGGCGACATGTTCCGTGTAACCACCTTGGATTTAAACAACCTACCCAAAAATGAAAAGGGAGAAGTTGATTTTACTAAGGATTTCTTTGGCAAAGAAACAAACTTAACAGTTAGCGGCCAGCT
The DNA here is from genome assembly GCA_012735285.1 of Clostridiales bacterium. Taxonomy (GTDB): domain Bacteria; phylum Bacillota; class Clostridia; order Peptostreptococcales; family Anaerovoracaceae; genus JAAYHT01. The sequence goes on from JAAYHT010000211.1 coordinate 3,654, forward strand.
GGAAGGAGAGGCCTATGCGTTAGCATTCCGTAAGATTTATACTTTTGGACCTACTTTCCGTGCGGAAAACTCCAATACTGCAAGGCATGCTTCTGAGTTTTGGATGATTGAACCAGAGATTGCCTTTGCTGATTTAGCCGATAACATGGAATTAGCCGAAGATATGATTAAATATTTAATTCAATATACTTTAGAACATGCCCCTGATGAGATGGCATTCTTCAATCAGTTTATAGATAAGGATCTATTTAATCGCTTACACAATATCCTTGAATCAGGATTTGAGAGAATAACATATACCAAGGCTATAGAACTACTTAAAGAATCGGGACAGGAATTCCAGTATCCTGTTGAATGGGGAATGGATCTTCAGACAGAACACGAAAGATATATTACGGAAAAGATCTATAAAAAGCCTGTTTTTGTTACTGATTATCCCAAGGACATAAAAGCGTTCTATATGCGTATAAATGAGGATAATAAGACTGTGGCAGCTATGGATCTATTAGTTCCCGGTGTTGGAGAAATCATAGGGGGCAGCCAGAGAGAGGAAAGATACGACGTTCTTTTAAAGCGTGTCCATGAGATGGGATTAAAAGAAGAAGAGTATGGCTGGTATTTGGACCTTAGAAAATATGGTGGAGTTAAACACGCCGGATATGGCCTCGGGTTTGAAAGATTCATAATGTATATAACTGGCATGTCAAATATCAGAGATGTTATTCCATTTCCTAGAACGCCTAGGTCTGCAGATTTTTAAACACAGAGAGAAATATGAGTTTACTTGCAAATACAATAAAAGATGGATTTATAAAGGCATTAAAGACCACCGCTACATTGATGAAGGTGGTTTTGCCTGTTTATGCTATTGTTGTATTGTTAAAATACTCGCCTGTAATGCCTTTGCTCGAACAACTATTTCAATCTAGCATGGGTATCTATAACTTGCCGGGAGAGGCAGTAGTTCCTTTGATCGCAGGAGTCTTTACAGATGAATATGGTACTATTGCAGCCACAAGACAGTTCGACTTCGACAGTCTTCAGATTACAACAATAGCAATGATCTGCCTGGTATTTCACTCTATACCAGTAGAGTATGCGTTGAGTAGGAAAATAGGGTTGCCTGCGGGAAAGCTGGTGCTGTATAGATTGATAATGGCCATCATAATTGGCCTTATAACCGCCTGGATTGGAGGGCTCTTTCTATGACGGCATCTTTTTCAACAATTGTTAGCGAGTTTTTCTTTGGATCTATCAGTACTATTATCAGCGTATTGAAGGTTTTAATCCCGCTAATGATTATTATTGAAATCCTACAGGTATACAATGTGATGCAGAAGCTTTCTAAGAAGCTAGCCTCAATCACAAAACTTCTAGGCATGAGCCCACCGGCAATCCTGCCCTTGCTAGTTGCTATTGTAATGGGCGTTACATATGGTGCAGGAACACTGATGGAAATGAACAAAGTAAACCCAATACCCAAAAAGGACTATGTTTTAATTGCTGTATTCTTTTTCATATGTCATGGAATTATAGAAACATCCGCTATATGGGCAGCGGCAGGCGCAAATCTTATAATTATTTCAGTCGGTAGGCTTGTATACGCCTTTATAGTAACCATGATAGTAGGACGTTTACCCATTTTTTATAATCATAAGAGCTTTAAGGATCTAAATGACTAAAAACATTTTGCCTTTTTAAGCTGACAATGATATAATTTCAATGCTATGGTGAAAATTCGCCATAAGACACAAAAATTAGGAGGGCGCTTAAATGAAAAGCTACACTAGTGACAAGATTAGAAATGTCGCACTTGTTGGGCATGGAGGGTGTGGTAAAACCACATTAATAGAGGCCGCATTATTAACTACAGGCGTGATTAAAAGAATCGGGAGAGTAGAAGATGGAAATACCGTATCAGACTACGACAAAATGGAGATAGAAAAAGGTTATTCTATCAGTGCTTCTATAGTTCCTGTCGAATACAACAAAGTTAAGATTAACTTTATAGATACACCGGGATATTTTGATTTTGTTGGCGAAGTTAATTCAGCACTGCGTGCCTGTGAAGCTGCGGTTATCGTAGTTGACGCCTCCTCCGGAATTCAGGTAGGGACAGAAAAGGCTTGGGAATCCTGCAGAGACAACAATATTCCAACTTTTTTTGCGATAAATAAAACAGATAAGGAAAATGTTGATGTTGATCAGGTAATTGAAGACCTCCGAGATAAATTTAGCACTTCTATTGTTAACCTTACAGATCCTATAGAAGGTGACTTAAAGGAAAGCTTGACAGAGGCTGTAGCGGAAAGCGACGAAGAGCTTTTAGAAAAATATTTTAATGGTGAAGAATTTACTGATGAAGAATTTAATCTCGGGTTATTGAAAGGTATAGCGTCTCGTTCAATTTTCCCACTTGTAACATGCTGTGCAATAAATAATGAAGGCATTAAGGAATTGTTAGATACTTTGGTGAAGTATGCACCTTCTCCAGTTGATTTCCCGGAGCACGAAGGTGTTGATAAGGAAGGCGAAAAGCTAGTAAGAAAATGTAACTCAGGTGAACCTACATCTGCCTTTGTATTTAAGACAATTGCAGACCCCTTTGTAGGAAAAATCTCATTGATAAAAGTAATGTCGGGTAAGTTAAGCTCAGGTTCAGAACTCTACAATACTAGAACTGACAGAGGTGAAAAGCTGGGCACCCTATTCTTCCTAAGAGGAAAAACTCAGGCAGAAGCTTCAACCGTTGAGGCGGGAGATATTGTAGCCGCATCAAAACTCCAAAACACTCAGACGGGAGATACTCTTTGCGATAAATCGAACTATATCAAGTATCCACCGGTAGAATTCCCAGCACCAAGCTTATTTATGGCAGTTGAACCAAAAGCTAAGGGCGATGAGGAGAAGATAAGCTCAGGATTGGGTAAACTCTTAGAAGAGGATCCATCATTTACTGTGCAAAGAAATGTTGAAACCCACCAGACCCTTATCGGTGGACAGGGTGAGATTCAAATAGGAATTATAGTCTCCAAGATGAAGGAAAGATATGGTGTAGATGTAGTTTTAACTGATCCGAAGGTTCCATATAGGGAAACCATAAAAGGCAAATCCGATGTACAAGGAAAGCATAAGAAGCAAACTGGAGGAGCAGGTCAATACGGAGACGTTCATATTCGTTTCTCGCCATCACAAGAAGAATTCGAATTCTCTGAAGAAATCTTTGGTGGAGCGGTACCTAAAAACTACATTCCAGCAGTTGAAAAAGGCTTAAGAGAAAGTATGGAAAAAGGCCCCTTAGCTGGATATCCCGTAGTAAATATTAAAGCTGTATTGTATGACGGATCTTACCATGACGTAGACTCAAACGAAATGGCGTTTAAGATAGCTGCTTCCCTCGCATTTAAAAAGGGTATTATGGAAGCCACCCCAGTACTATTAGAGCCCGTTATGAAAGTTGAGATATTGGTACCAGAAGAGTATATGGGCGATGTTATGGGAGATTTAAATAAACGCAGAGGAAAGATCCTAGGAATGGAACCTCAATCTGATGGAAAACAAAAAATCATAGCAGAAGTACCTCAGGAAGAGATGTTTAAATATGCTATAGTACTGAGGTCCATGACACAGGCTAGAGGCAGCTTTACAATGGAATTTGAAAGATATGAAGAAGTTCCACCTCACCTGGCAGAAAAGGTTATAGCTCAAGCGAAGAAGGACGAAGAATAGTAATAGTTAAAGATAGGGAAGCAAGGTGATGCAACTTTTGCTTCCTTTTTATTTATGGAGAGGTATATGGCTAAAAAAGCAACTACAGTTTTTGTATGTCAGGATTGCGGTTATGAAAGTCCCAGATGGATGGGGCAATGTATATGCGGTGCATGGAATTCCATGGTTGAAGAAAAAAAGCTTGGAATAGATGAAGATAAGAGAAGAAGAGCACCGGCTCAGGGAAGTGCCAAGGCTGTAAAGCTTAGCCAAGTTGAATCCGGGAATTATATGAGGATAGATACAGGCATTAAAGAACTTAATCGCGTCCTTGGAGGAGGCTTGGTTCAAGGTTCCCTTACTTTAATCTCAGGAGAACCGGGTATAGGTAAATCGACGCTTATCATTCAGGCCGCATCCCTTATTGCAAGTCGCCTTGGTACTGTTTTATACGTATCAGGGGAAGAATCCTTAGAGCAGATAAAAATGAGAGCAGATAGGGTTTGCAAAAGCATGGAGAATCTATACCTGCTTGCAGAGACCAATATGGAAAATATTTTAAAGGTGACAGAAGAACTGGATCCCAAATTTTTAATTATCGATTCTATTCAGACCATGTTTTCCATAGATATGGAATCCGCACCAGGCAGTGTTTCTCAAGTTAGATACTGTTCAAACGAGCTGATGAGAATAGGTAAGGGAAAAAACATACCCATTTTTATAGTTGCCCATGTAACTAAAAGCGGTGATCTTGCAGGGCCTAAAATTATAGAGCATCTGGTGGACTGTGTATTGATATTTACTGGCGAAAGGAATCGGGAACTTCGTATTCTGAGGGCTTACAAAAACCGCTATGGTACAACAAGTGAAATCGGTGCCTTTGAGATGGAAGAAAGCGGTTTAATTGAAGTCGAAAACCTATCTAAGAGTTTCTTAGAGGGAATGGAAGACGGAGTCGAAGGCTCAATGGCCACTGCTGTCTATGAAGGAACAAGGCCTCTGTTGCTGGAGGTACAGTCTTTAACATCCCCTACATCTATTGGTTTTGCAAGAAGATCAGCAATTGGGGTAGACCTATCCAGGTTAAACATGATTCTGGCTGTTTTAGATCGAAAGGCAGGCCTTTCGCTTATAGATCAGGACGTATATGTAAATATAGTGGGAGGGTTGAAGCCGGAAGGGACATCAATCGATTTAGCCGTAGCCCTTGCCATATATTCTACATATAAAGGGATAGCTGGTGATAGAAGGACCTTAGCTATTGGTGAAATTGGTCTTACAGGCTATCTACGTTCTGTACAAAATGCAGATAAGATTGTAAAAGAGGCTGAAAGGATGGGATTTAGCCGGATAATATTGCCAAAGAAGAATGCAGAGCGTTTAGCTAGTACAAAAAACAAGATTGATTTAATTGGTGTTGTGAGTTTACAGGAGGCAATTGAGGTTTATAACAAATAAAAAATGGATATAAAATTATTTATATTAAATATTGACATAGCAATTGCCTTATGATAAAATGATAAACTGTTTTGCTTGACAAAATGGCGTCTTTAGTATATAATCATTATACTGGAGGCGTTTTTATGTTTTCTATTGGTGATAAAATTGTTTACCCAATGCATGGAGCTGGAACTATAGAAAATATTGAACTTAAAGAGATATTAGGAGAAGAAAGAAGATACTTTATTATGAAGATGCCTATAGGAGAAATGAAAGTTATGATTCCAATTGATAATATGCAGGAAGTTGGAGTTAGGGAAATAATAAGCAGGGAAGAAATGGAAGAAGTAATCACGATTTTAAAAGGGGATAGAGGAAAAATGCCCCAAAACTGGAATAGAAGATTTAGACTTAATATGGATAAGATAAAATCAGGGGATATCTATGAGATTGCAGCAGTAGTTAGAAATCTTATGCTTTTAGATAAGGAAAAGGGACTTTCTACAGGTGAGAGAAAGATGCTAAATGATGCTAAACAGATGCTTGTATCGGAAATGGTTTTAGTATGTGAGCTTACATTAGAGGAGACGGAAGAACTTTTAGCAGAATCAGTAGAATTTAATTCAGGTTTAGAAGACGAAGAAGAATTAGAAGATGAAGAAGAATTAGAAGATGAAGAAGAAATAAAAGAAGAAGATTTAAAAAAGAAATAAAAACATGTAACTTATGTTATATATTTTTATTTTAAGGTAATATATAGACATAGGAGGTGAGGTCGATGATTAGAAAAATAATAAAAGTTTTTATAGGTCTTATGGGTGCTATTTTAGGATATGGACTTCTAGTTGTACTTAGATCATCAGGGCTTATAATATTTTCAAATACTGGATGGATAGAATTTTTCATAGGATTAGGGGTATCTTTAGTTTTTGGTATTATATTTTTTTTGCTATCCCCATTTATTATTAGACTTACTAAAAAACTATCTCAATTTATAGAAAGTGAGCTTCAAAATATACCTGGATACGATCTAGCACTTGGGACATTTGGACTTATTCTTGGACTTATAATTGCATTCTTTTTAAGTAGGCCTTTAGAAAACCTGGAAAATCCATATATAGTATTTATATTATCTATATTTTTATTTGGATTATTTGGATATTTAGGAATTAAAATTGCGACTAGAGAAAAAGAAGGTATTTCTTATGCAATAAAAAATATTAATTTGAATAAAAATCTAAAAAATGAAAAAACAAAGACTCGATATAATTCTTCACCTAAAATACTCGATACAAGTGTAATAATAGATGGTAGAATTGCTGACATCTGTAGTACGGGATTTATAGAAGGACCTCTTGTGATTCCTGAATTTGTACTAGAAGAACTGCAACATATAGCGGACTCTTCAGATGGTTTAAAGAGGAATCGTGGTAGAAGAGGTTTAGATATTTTAAATAAAATACAAAAAGAAATAGACGTTGAAATAATAATTCATGACAAGAAATTCGAAGATGTTAAAGAAGTAGATTCAAAACTTTTAAAACTTACTCAACTTATGAATGGTAAAATAATTACAAATGACTACAATTTAAATAAAGTTGCGGAAGTTCAAGGTATAGAAGTGTTGAATATAAATGAACTCTCAAATGCAGTAAAACCAGTGGTATTGCCTGGAGAAGAAATGGTTTTAACTGTGGTGAGAGAAGGCAAAGAGTCAGGACAAGGACTGGCGTACTTAGATGATGGTACTATGATAGTAGTAGAATCTGGTAGGAAATATATAGGAAATACTATTGAAGTAATAGTTACATCTGTTCTTCAAACGTCTGCTGGAAAAATGATATTTGCTAAACCTAAAA
>JAAYHT010000212.1 GCA_012735285.1 Clostridiales bacterium
AATTTCAGGATCATCACTTACTTCTCTTAGTGCAGAAAGACCCCAGACTGCTAATGCTGTTGAATTAGCACTTTCAGACTCATAAATATTTCCTTCAAACTCATATCTATAGTTAAAACCGCCACCATCAATATTTTGTTCCCTTTTAAAGAACTCAACTATACTCTCTATACTAGTCCTTACCTCTTCATCATATATATATGGGGCAAGTGCTAGACAGGCGTAGGCTGTGGTATCAACGGTCACTAACCCAAAATCATATTCCCCCGTGAAACCTCCGGTTTCTTTATCTTGAAGAGATATTAAATGCTTAGCTGCATCTATTCCGCTATAGCTAGTATCAAAATCTATCCCTGCTCTACTTGCTATTTCTACCCCCAGCATTGCTAAACTTTGCACATCTGCATCATTAGAGAATATACCATTATCTGATTTCTCTAATAGAGCTTCTACTAAATCATCTGGGTTTTTACCTTTAATTAGGGAAGTAATTATGGCTGGTGCATAGTCCTTGGGCGATGAATCCTGATTAACGAATGGAATATCAGGTAACTGCCACAATGACAGATTAACTCCGCTTCCGTCTATTTTGCTTGCACCATAGATTGCAAGTAGCTCTTCCCAGTCATTAAGTTTTGCATCCTCATAAGTGTAATAATATTCTACAGCTTTTAAGAGACTTACTTCTGCTTGGGAAGATTCCGATCCATACACAGGAGTAAGATCCTGTGTAAAACTAAAAGATGTAAGTATAATTGCTAAGATTAATATAAATGCTATTCGTTTTCTTCTCATAATATTAATTCCCTCCAATATCCCTGCCCTGGTCGCAGGTATATAACCATTTGACTACATCGCCATCGGAAAGTATATAGTTGCTACTTCCGTAGCCGATGCTCTCACCATTAACAGTATAGGTCCAACCTGATAATTCTCCACAATCAAACTCATAGAGGTTATTAATTCCTTCAACATAGTAACTACCTAAAGCAGGATTCGATGAATGTTCCATATGGATACCCTTTTCTTTTGTGACTCTTAAAAGTACATCGAAGACCGTTTCACCAGGTTTAAACTCAAGTTCTATAGGGGCAAGAATGATCCCGTCTTGTGGTATAATCTCAAGTTTTCCAGGATCGAGTTTATCCAAATTGTCTAACACCGTTTTACAATCTATTGAGATAGTACACCTATTGATCTCTTCTTCTTTGACCTGTTTTACATGCTCTACAGTCTCCCTACCTTCTTCCCCGGTATTTGAAGAAGAAGGTAGTATTACAGTCTCTTCTTCTGGCTCAACTATTTCGATAACTGTCTCCTCATTTTGATAAATAGTCTCTTCTTCTTGTGGAGGTGCCCCAATATCTTCTGTTTGACAGCCTATTAAACAGCTAGCCATCACAAGAAGGATCAATACAATCAAAATTCTTCTTGCCATTTTCTACTCCTTGGTTATTACAACCGTATTTGTATCAGCATCCCAATCGACCTTTGCCTTTAAACTTCCGGAGATAAACCTTATGGGTACTAATGTTCTACCATTTTGTATCAAAGCAGGAACATCCAGCTCTATCTCTTTGTTGTTTAAATAAGCTCTTTTGTCACCGATAGTCAGCATTACACTGATTTTACCAAGAGTTCCCGTGACTCTTTTAATATCCTGCTCCCAATTTACTGTTGCCCCTAGGCTTTCAAAGATAGCCCTCATGGGCACTAATACCCTTCCATTGACATTAATTGGCGGTTGATCAAAGACCATGTATCTGCCATTTAGAAGAACCTTGTATTTATAGAATTTCCACTCACTTATATCCTTCATATCGTATATCGGCGATTCTCCTTTTATAAACCGACTGTAGGCAGCTAGCGCTAAAAGAGCTTGTTCTGTAGACATAAAATCAGATCTTCCGTTTAATAGATGTCTGAAGCTTCCATCGTTTAGTCTATAGCCCAACAACTTAGATACATATCCGTATTCTTCAGGATCTATATCAATAGAAGTTAGCCCAATTATTACCTGAGAAATACTCTCTACATTATCCAATTCCATTTCTAAAAGTTTATTTAGAGCTCTATCTATTACTTCTTTCACTTCTTTTTGATCCCTGTAAGCTGAGAGTGCCTGTAGGGCTATAGCTGTAATATCAGGATCAGCAGTAGAACCACTTAAACAGAAGCCCCCTCCAGGAAGTTCATTATCAAGGATGTAACCTAGAAAAGCTTTTTCTGAGGATAGATTGTAGCCACCGCTATTTTTTGCTATAAGGGCAAATAGGGGACCGTTTATACCCTGCTTTTTTACTGACTCAAAATCATTGAGCTTTTCTAAAAGGTTATAGCCTGCTACATTAGTAACATCCCTACCTATGGCAGTGAGTGCCAATACTATCCGGGAATAGTCTGAATACTTGTTTCTAGTGATTTCGCCTTGTTTTTGAATAAATAGTTTTTCTAAATTTTCGTAGTAATTAGCTAGGTAATCATAGGGTAAATCCACTCCCGATCTTGCTAGCCCAAGTATCAGCCATTCTCCGCCAATCGTCCCTGGATAGGGATCTTGTACCTCCTGCATTAAATAGCTTGAAGTATTTTCTATTTCAGTTTCTATATCTATATCTGCATATACTGTTACAGTAGTTGCTAAAACAATTGTTAATACTAACAACATGCTGATTGTTTTCTTGGTAGTTTTCATAGTGTACCTCCACAAAAAATTAGACTGTGGCATTGCCACAGTCCGTATTCACTGTAAAAAAATTAAGATTCTCGCCAATTTCCCGTTGGCTTAAATCATAGTTTCATGCAGGTCTTCTGGCTCACGTGTTGTTAAGTTATGGCCTTAACAGCTTTGTTCGTCTTCCCAAAGCTTGCTTGCTCTAGTGACTGGGTGATTGCTCACTCCATGAACAAAGCTCCACGTTTACAGCGGCGGGACCGCGCAGGATTTTCACCCGCTTCCCTCTTAGCTGTTAGAGACTAATCTCCAACAGAACATGAAACTTTTATTTTTAGTTTTCTAGCTTTATCGTATCAGCAAAGCTCCTTCGCGTCAACAATAGTTTTGTATTGAAAAGACTTTTATATCTTGTTATACTAAGGTTTAATTTGGAGGTTGATAACATGTGTAAAAAAATAATTGTTATATTATTAATTACCTTTTATGTTTATTTTATGCAGGATGTAATGATGCTTCGCAGAATAATAGTGAAGCTGCTGGTACTATTAAGCTTGAAATATTATTCCCTGAGGATTACGAAGCTTCCGATATATCGGCTGAATACCCTATAAAAGATGGGGATACTGCTTTAAATGTACTAGTTGATTTCGGTAAAGAGGAAGGGGTACCGGTAGTCCTATCAGAAGACGGAGCATATGTTTCTGGGATAAATGGACTGTTTGAAAGGGATTATGGTGATTTGTTTGGTTGGATATATTGGGTAAATGAGGAATCACCTACTGTAGGAGCCGCAGATTATGTGCTTTCTGACGGTGATCATGTAGTTTGGGAATATGTAGACTTTAATGAACTTTGGTAATAGATTGGGGAGAGTATGGAAACTAACAATAGAAAGCTTTGTCATTTAGCTGCGTCATTTTGTAACATAGTTTGGAGTACAACTTATGTTTCAACGAAGATACTATTAGAGGATTTCACACCCACTGAAATCCTCGTATTTCGTTTCATAATTGCATATATTTTGCTTTTTATTATGTCTCCAAAACCTTTGATACCGGATTCTAAAAAGGAAGAATTGATATTAATAGCTGCTGGTTTTTCCGGTGTTTTAATATATTTCTTGTTTCAAAATATTGGGTTGACATATACCCTTGCCTCAAATGCAGGTGTTTTGGTTTCGGTAGCACCCATGTTTACGGCAATCATATCTCATTTTATGAAAGACGGCCAAAAATTAAGCCGACGTTTTGTAATCGGCTTTATTATCGCTATTATTGGAGTTAGTTTTATAAGCTTTAACGGAAGCTTTATTTTAAAACTAAATCCCATTGGGGATATACTGCTACTAATCGCAGCTTTATCCTGGGCTGTGTTTTCAAACTTACTAACTCTTGTAAACAATGAGAAGTATACGATAATTCAAAGTACCCGTAAGGTATTTTTCTACGGCCTTATATTCATGATCCCAACTTCCTTACTAATGGATTTTGAATTTAATCTATCTAGATTTGTAGAACCTTTTAAACTTTCTGAGATTTTTTCTTTAAATATATTCAACATACTCTTTCTAGGTCTCCTAGCTTCAGGAGTATGTTTTGTAACATGGAACTATGCAGTTAAAACCTTAGGTTCAGTAAAGACTAGTACCTATATATTTCTTTCACCCATTGTTACTATAATCTTCTCGGTTATAGCCTTGGGAGAACCCATAACTTGGGCTTCCGTTTCTGGTACAGCATTGATACTAATAGGATTGATAATCTCTGAAAGAAAACAAAATGCTTTGGACTAAGAATTCTTTTCAACCCAATCTTTTATCTTTTGAAAAGAATCCTCGCTTATAACGTGCTCTATTTTACACGCATCTTCAGTTGCAATATCCCTATCAACTCCAAGAGCACGTATGAGATAATCCGTTATTATCTGATGCCTTTCATATATCTGATTGGCCTTTTCGCGTCCTTTTTTGGTAAGGACTATATCACCGTTTTTTTCCATGGTAATATAATTAGCCTTTTTTAATATGCCCATTGCTCTGCTGATACTGGCTTTTGAATAATCTAGTTCAGTGGCAATATCAATAGAACGGACTACCCCATTCCTTTTTTCAAGAATAAGGATAGTTTCAAGATAATTTTCACCCGACTCATATAATCCCATCTTTTTCTCCCTTCTAAAAGGCTACACCGAGTGTTCGATAAATATTTTAATACCTATCAATATTAAAATGCAGCCTCCAACTATTTCTGCTTTTTCCTTTAATTTATTTCCAATGCCACTACCAATCAATACCCCAACAAAACAACAGATAAACGTTACTACACCAATCAAGGTCACTGCTGTAAAGATATTGGTTTTAATGACAGCTAAGCTAACACCAACAGCAAATGCATCGATACTTGTTGCAATACCCTGTATAGATAGATCTTTAATACTGCAGCTTACCCGGTATCTATCTACTCCGGGATTTCTAATCTCCTTAATTGCCCCAAATATCATGCTACCGCCAATAAGTACTAGCAAGATAAGTGCTATCCAATGACCAAAGTATTCTACGGAATCGCTGAAGATACTCCCTGCATAATACCCTATCAGTGGCATTATTGCCTGAAATAATCCAAAAGCAAATCCTGTATAAAATGCTTCCCTTAGGCCTGTTTTAATGTAGCAAATGCCGTTTGAGACAGAAACCGCGAATGCATCCATGGCCAATCCTAAAGCAATCAGGAGTAAGGTAACAAACCCCATACTTGTCTCCCTTCAGCTTCTAAATCCCTGCCTCAGGATTTAGACTGCGCATAGCCATAATTGTCTTTTCTATCAACTCATCCAGTTCCCATCCGAGCATATCAGCTCCTTTTTGTATAATCTCCCTCGAGCAACCTGCTGCAAAGGAAGGAGACTTGTACTTCTTTTTAACCGATTTAACCCCTAAATCATCTACGCTCTTTGAAGGCCTCATGATTGCAACCGCACCTATTAGTCCTGTTAATTCATCAACAGCATAAAGGATTTTTTCCATATACTCCCTTGGCTCTACATCTACATCAGTAGCTCCCCAACCATGACTTATGGTTGATTTTATCAAACCTTCATCCAGATTAAGCTCTTCCATTATCTCTTTTTGCTTTACACAGTGCTCATCAGGATACATCTCATAATCCAAATCGTGTAAAAGCCCTACCACAGCCCAATATTCTTCACGTTCAGGATCATACTCTTTTGCATAATAACGCATTACTCCTGATACTATTTCAGCATGTTTCAAATGAAATTCCTCTTTATTATATTTCCTCAAAATTTCACGAGCTTCTTCCATAGTAGGTATATAACTCATATTATCTGTTCCTTTCATTCAGTATTAGCAGTTGTATGTACATACCATTCTAATATAATTTCTACTTTATGTAAACTTATTGACCTTGATAGCTTTTAACTCATTTTTTTGGGTATATTTATATCATAACCAAATTGGAGGTGTAATAATGAGTAAGACTATAGACCTATCCAAGAGTATAAGTGAACTATGTAAAACATATCCTGAAATCATGGATTTTATGAAAGAAATGGGCTTTGAATCCATTTCTCCTGCTATGTTGAATACTGTGGGACGCTTTATGACTATTCCAAAAGGGGCAAAGATGAGGGGCCTTGATTTGGAAACAATTAAGCAGGAGTTAAGAAACAGAGGGTTTGAGGTTATAGAATAAGCCTAGATTCCTTCTTACATTTACTTCTGTTATCTATTTAAAACATTGGGTATAATTGTTATATATTAACCAAATTGGATAAAATGAAACTATAGTCAGTGCAGTGTAATGGAGGATTACTATGAGTGAACTAATTAACAACCGAGAATATCGACAAAAAGTATTAAAGGAACTTATTCTAGAGCTTCATGCAGGTAAAACAGTCGAAGAAGTAAAATCAAGATTTGCCGCCTTAATTGAAGGAGTCTCGCCTACTGAAATCTCAGAAATGGAACAGGCATTGATCAATGAGGGGATGCCTGTCGAAGAAGTACAGCGACTTTGCGATGTGCTTGCAGCAGTATTCAAAGGTTCAATTGAAGAAATCCACAGACCTGAAAATGAAGCAGAAATCCCAGGACATCCGGTACACACTTTCCGCGAAGAAAACAAGGCTTTAGAAGCACTTATTAATGACAAACTTTTACCTATCTTAGATTCAGATTCGATTGATCGAAATGAGCTTTCCGAAATCTTTGATAAGCTTTGGGAAATCGACAAACACTACTCTAGAAAAGAAAACCTCCTATTCCCCTACATGGAAAAGTACGGAATTACTGCACCTCCCAAAGTCATGTGGGGTGTTGACGATGAGATTAGGGAACAAATAAAAGAGGTTATTGCACTTCTAAAAGACAATAAGGCCGATAAGACCCTTATTGTGGAAAAGGCAAAAGCTACAGTTGAGCGTGTCTCAGAGATGATATACAAAGAAGAAAACATCCTATTCCCAATGGTGCTTGAAACACTCTCAATTGATGAATGGGCAGAAATAGAACAAGCCAGCGATGAAATAGGATATTGTTTATATAAACCTACTATGAGATGGCTCCCAATCAGTGAAAAAGCAGAGAAAACACAAGCTACACCTGATGCAATTAGTGAAGGCTATGTACATTTTGACGCAGGTTATATGACTCCGGAAGAAATAAATGCTTTACTTAACACCCTGCCCATAGACATGACCTTTGTAGATAAAGAAGGAAAGGTTAAGTACTTTTCACAAGGAAAGGAAAGAATATTCGCCAGACCAAAAACTATTATAGGCAGAGAAGTTGGCAACTGCCATCCACCAGCTAGCGTACACATAGTCGAAGGAATCGTTAACGACCTTAAATCAGGCAAAAAGGATCATGAAGACTTCTGGATAAAGCTAGGAGATAAATATGTATTAATCCGCTACTTTGCCGTCAGAAATGCAAAAGGAGAGTATCTAGGCACAGTAGAAGTATCCCAGGATATAAAGCCTATACAGGAAATCAGTGGAGAAAAGAGATTGGTTGAATAAAGAGTGGCTGCAAAGTCACTCTTTTTTATTCTACATATTTTCTTGAAACGTATACACTTGTAGCTGCTTTTAGAAGTCCTCCGTAACCTAGCGTAAATTCTATTGTGTCCCCCAGCTTATACTCCCTATCAGAATCAGTAACATCCATAATTAGGTGGTCTGAACTTGCACCAAGTATATCTATTTCAGAATCAACGGGAGTCATGCTCTCTATATCTGCATCCTGTTTGCCTATTGCTAATATGGCTCTTTTTCTGTCTCCTCTATCTTCATAATAGGGTTTATTACCAAAAGCATCCATACCTACTTCTCCTATTGGAAGAGAGGGCTTAATTGCCAGCTCAATAATCTGTGCTTTCAGAGTTATTGCATCCTTAAAGGTCCCTTCAATGTGATTACCATAGGCTGTTTCATTGCCTAGAACAAAGGCTTCTCCCAGCCTTAAGTTGTTAATACCTTCAGGAAGCTCATTTTTTTCAATCAAATAGAGGCTGCTGGAATTACCTCCGGATACCATTGGGATTCTAATACTGAACCTGTCTTGAATGCGCTTGGCAAAATCTACAAGTATGGAAAGGTTATCATGTTTTGGAATAATAGCTCCATAGCATGTGAGATTTACACCCAAGCCATATAGGGCTATATTGGAAAGTCTTAATATTTGTTCTACTGTGTTAAAAACTTCATCCTCATATTTATAAAAGATACCTTCCCTTAAGTCTCCTAAATCTATCATCAAGACAATATTATGTACCTTGCCCTGTCTTTTAGCCTCATCGTTAAGCATCTTAATTGTTTCAATCTCAGAGTTGAAACTAATGTCTGCATATTTTACTACCTCTTCAATTTCACACTTCTGAGGTAATCTTAAAAGCACCTTCTTTTTGGGCAAGTCATGATAGTTTTCTATATTTTTTATCCTTGAATCTGCAAAATAGTCCACACCTTCATGCTCTGCTATAAGTTCGGCTATCTTTCTATCGGCGCAGACGGACTTAGTAACGATCATTAATGAGCATCCGCCCTTTTTTGCTATACTACTAAGTACATCTATGTTGGTTTTTAACTTTTTAAGATCAATCGTTAATTGTGGGTACATAGAAACCCTCCTATAATTTTATTCTCAAACTTCTCTCGAGGAAATATAAAGCGGCATTTAAGTACCTTTTAGATAGAACACCTAAAGATGCCATAATATAATCATTATCAACCAGAATCTCAGCCTCCTCTGTGGGGAACAGAAGAAGTCCGGTTTCATTGTGCTTTGCTATTGCCTTCATAATATCAACCCTGTTGGGAAGTCTGGTTAATGCACCGCCAGTTCCTATGATGTATTTAATCTGGGATAGGTCCTTTCCTTCAGCAAGGGTGCTCCTTCCCGATGGGCCGTATACATATCTTATCCTTCCTGCATGGCGTTCTGTAGCTTTAAGCACGGCTTCTTTTGCTAGACGCTCTACAAATTTAATCTCATCTTCAGTTTCTGGTACAGGTTTATAGGAGTCCATTATGGCTTCTATATCGATCTCCAATTCCTCTTTGATTTTATCTTCTCCAATAAGGTTTACTATGTTTTTCACATTGACATATACACCTAGGTCCCCCTCAACAGTGCGCTTTGCAACGGGCTCAGGGCTCACCATAATCCTTGAGATCTCTTCCGAACCGACCGTAACGGAGTGTAGGTCGGTTGTGGCACCTCCAACATCTAAAATGATAAGGTCGCCAATTCTCTCATAAAGTAGTTTTGCACATTCCATAACAGCACCCGGAGTGGGTATAATTGGTCCGTTAACAAGATCCTTTACATCTTTCATTCCGGGAGCCTGTACTATATGTTCTTCAAAGGCATCCTGAATTACTCTTCTCGCCGGCTCAACATTTAATTCATCTATTTTAGGATATACATTTTCGACTATATAAAGAGGGGTTTTTGTATCCTCAAAAATAAGGCGCATCTCTTCCTGGTTTTCTACATTACCCGCATATATTACAGGAATATTCAAATCTAATGAACGTATCATCTCAGCATTGTAGATTGCTGTGTCACGCTCACCATAATCAACCCCGCCTGCTATCATTATTAAATTAGGATTGATTTCTTTGATTTTTTGAAGGTCACTTCTGCGGAGGCGGCCTGCTGTAACCTGATGGATAATTGCCCCTGCACCCAGAGCAGCTTCCTTAGCAGCCTTTGCCGTCATATCGTATACTAGGCCATGTACTGTCATTTTTAAACCGCCGGCTGCGCTTGAAGTAGCCAGCATCTCGCCGTATTCAATAGATTCCACACCTTTTCTTCTGCATAAATCATCTATAGCAGCCTTAAGTCCTATCCTTACATCTCCGTCCTTAACCGATGTAGGTGCCAGTCCCTGGCCCCAAAATACAGGCTTATCTGTATGAACCCTATCAAAGGCATTTACTAGAGTTGTTGTTGATCCTATCTCAGCTACTAATACATCTATTTTCATATAGTCTCCTTTAATCCCTTCTTATTAAGTTATAGTCGACAAAGGGTAGGCCGTGGCTATCGGCAACTCCTTTGTGAGTTATATGACCCTTATATAAATTTAAACCCTTTAACAGTGAATCGCTTGCTGCTACCGCCCTTTCAAGTCCTAAGTCGGCAAGCATCAAGCCATAGGGTAGTATTGCCGCTTCTAAAGCCATAGTAGAGGTTCTTGGAAAGGCTCCCGCCATATTATCTACAGAATAGTGAAGTATGTCATGTTTAATATAGTAAGGGCATTCATGGGTAGTAATTCTATCTACAGTCTCTATTGAAGGTCCGTGATCTATTGAAACATCGATTATGACAGAACCCTTTTTCATGCTTTTTACCATTTGCTCACTTACTATGATAGGTGATATGCAGCCCGGAATTAATACACCGCTAATCAACAAGTCAGCTGTTTTAACAGCCTTTTCAATATTGTATTCGCTGGCGGGCAGTGTAGTAATTCTTCCTCTAAACAAATCATCAAGATAGGCTAATCTATTAGTATTTATATCTAGCACGGTTACCCTTGCCCCTAGGCCTACAGCCATCTTAGCTGCATTTTTCCCCACAATTCCTCCCCCTATTATCGCTACATGTGCGGGCGGTACACCGGGAACTCCTCCTAACAAAACTCCTGAGCCCCCGTTAAATTTCTGCAGTAGGTTTGCCCCTACCTGAACTGACATTCTGCCGGCAACTTCACTCATAGGCCTTAATATTGGCAGTGAACCGTTGATTAATTCAATTGTCTCAAAAGCTATCCCTTTTATCTTTGCCTTGGTAAGGGCATTAGTCAATTCAAGATCAGGAGCAAGGTAGAGAAAACAAAAGAGTATTTGGTCCTCTTTAAACAATTCAAACTCTTGTGGTAGAGGCTTGTTTACCTTGATAATCATATCAGAATCAGAATAGAGGCTCTCAACATCTGAGTAGATTTGGCAGCCTGCTTTTATATACTCATCGTCACTAAAGCCACTGCCTTCTCCTGCCTTTGATTCTATAATTACCGTATGGCCAGTTTTTATAAATTCCTGGGCGCCTCCAGGGGTAATACCAACCCTGTATTCGCCGCTCTTAATCTCTTTTGGCACTCCTATAATCAACTTTCTCACCTTTTTATACAGGTCTGACGGGAAAGCCCCATCAGACCCGAACTCCTATTTTTTATTTCTCATTTCACGGCGTCTTTCCACTAAGAATGTGGCTACATCAACACCACGGGTATTCCTTCCGAACCCAGCATCTACGCCTTGTTTAGCTGCAATTTCCGGTATAACCTGTGTTCCACCTGCAACTATAATTACCTGGTCGCGGATTCCTTTTTCCACTGCAAGTTCATGAATCCTCTTCATGTTTTTAAAGTGTATATCGTCTTGGCTGATGATGGTAGATGCCATGATAACATCTGCATTTAGTTCAACAGCAGCATCCACAAGCTTCTCGACCGGCACTGAGGTACCTAGATAGTGAACCTCAATACCATACTGTTCAATACCACCGTGTTTAATGTCTATTATCTCCCGCATACCTACTGAGTGCTCGTCTTCACCTACTGTACCGCATACAACTTTCATCGGATATTTCTCAATTTCTTCTCGGATCTCAGCATCTGAAAGCACATGGGGTTCGGGTGGAATGACCAGTTGATCTAGATTCACGTCGAACGGTACTTTTCCTTTCAGCTCAATTCTTGTACCTTCTGCCTCCTGCATTACTTCAGCATTGATAACTTCCGGATCTTCAAGATTCATCTTCTTGGCAAACTCAACTGCTGCAACCACTGCAACCCTCTTGTTGACAGGCAAGAACATGTTTACCATAACTGTTCCATCTGCCATCCATTCCATTTCAGGTTTTATTAAATTGCTATTTCTATATTTCTTAGTCTCTTCCAATCTGACATTAACATTATCTTGCTCATCCAGCTCATCAATGTAGACAATCTTGTCTGGATCTTCAAAGGTGCATCCTCCGATAAGGCTGGCAGGATCATCCACGGCATCAGGATCGTACTGCGCCACATTGTTATAGCCAAAGTGAGCGGTAACAGGAGCAAAGTAGTCCTCATCCCTTTCAAAGATGGTTCCGTTTCCTACTCCTCCGTCAATCTTACGGACTATGCCATCTCCATTTCTTTCCGGATAATAGCCTGAATCAACGAAGAAGCCTTCTTCTACTGCTTTGAAATAACCGCCTACCTCTAGTATTTCCTCCATAAAGAGACAGGCTCTTTCCTTTATCTCCCTAACTTTTTCACGGAGAGGACCCTCTTTTTTAAGCTCCACCATCTCCATCAAGCCATCAAGGCCTATCAGTGTCTGTTTAGCTGTGTCGCAGGCCTCGATGTTGTAGATATGCCATGGTACATTACGTCCCTCATCAGGAGTTATAGTGGATTGTATATCAGCACTTGTCAGTTTAGAAATCAGCATGTTCAATACATGGGTTACCGTTGCCTCCCTTGCTGAAGCCTCCATGTATTTGGTGTTCATCTGAGCCCTCATTCGATACCTATCACAGAGTTCACGTAAAGCCACCGCATATGGAAGGTCCATGTACACGCATGGTGCGGGAGGTGCTGTGGGTGGTACTGTAGATAGACAGATATTTGAAGGCTTAATTCCTGCTTTTTCGGAGAAAAGGCTGTTTATAGCGTGCTGTACGATAAGCTCGGGCATTACCTTCCATGCCTCTCTTGCAGTTGCATTTGCATTGTGAGCGCCGTCTATCTGCGCTATATCTGCCCAAGCTAGGATCTTCTTTGATTCACATGCATCCACAAAGGAGCGCACCATGTTTATGTTTCTGTAAAGGACATTGTATTGAGGATCCTGATGGGCTCCATTGATACCTTCTTCAGCAAACATGACTGCTACCTCAGGTCCTGCTACTCCAGAAACATAGGAATGGTAGTTTATCGGTCTTCCAACCTCTTCTTCAATAATATCTAAAGCCTTTCTCTGGGCCCTTACCTGTTTTCTTGTAATAGGTACCCCGCCTACTCCTTGAGGAGTACCCTCTATTAGTCCGTCCATATGAGATTGGCCTGCAGTACGTATTACCATTATGTGGTCAGCGCCGTGCCACGCAGCCATTCTCATACGCCTTATATCATCCTCAAACCGACCTGATGCTATCTCAGTGGTTATAACTGGCTCAGGCTGCGGATCAATCCAGTCAAAGTATTTGGAAGAAGGTAGGCCCACGCTGTTTTTCAAAGGAGTAGTGGCATCTTTGTATTCAAAGGGGCCCATACGTAGTCCCGGCTCTTTCTTCCTCCAGGTCCAGCCTCTTCTTTTCGGCCTATATTTATCAAGATCCTTTAGTATATTTTCTATACTGAGTTTCTCATTAGGTTTTAGTTCCATATCTACACCCCCTATGATTTAAACAAAGCTACTACTTCATCCCAACCCTCGCCCTCAGCAAGCATGCTTCCTGCTTCCTTGATCGAGATGTTTTTGGCCTTAGCTAATTTGTACACAACATGGCCTGCACCCTTGCCCATAAGGCCCCTGTCTATACAACCTTCAACTATGGGTTTCGCATCAAGGGAAGATATTCCCATGCGAAGCAAGACCGATCTTTCTATCGAAGGGGTAGTATGCTTTCTTCCTAGTTCCAATAAAGGATCTACTACTTTTTCTGTTAACTGCCAAAAACGCTGATAGAGTTCTTCATCTGAAAGATTCGCCAAATGCTTGCGTCTTTCTTCAAAATCATCTTTTCTCTTCATTTTCAAACTCCTTTCTTTACAGCGAACTTAATTGGCTTATGGCTTCCTTAACAAACTCAACGCTAGTTCTAGTTTCCTCAGCTAAGAATTTTATGTCCTCCTCTGTTGGAGTTACTTTATAGGTGTTAATTGCCGTCCTTATTAACGATCTCCTCATACTGTCTAGATCCATGTCTTTCACCTTGATAAGTGACGGATCTGATGGAAGAACAATGTTCTTACCCGGTACCTCATCTTTAGGATCTCCGAAGAATACTTCTATGCCATTCTTTTTAGCAAATGATAATTGGGCTTGGACATGCTTACCTGCGCCTGTGTATTCAGTCTCTTGAACTACTATGAATTCGTCCTCTTTCATTTCCTGAGCTAGTGCGAATGCTGCGGCTAAGGAGGTATTTCCTGCAGGTCCTTTTTCTAAACCTTCAAGGCTTGCCAAGGCTTCTGTCATGTAGAATACAGAACCCTGGGTAACAGTTACATACCTGTCCATATATCTAAGGGGTCTTGCGGCAGATCTCGGTACATCGGATCTATCAGGCCATACTGAGAAGGGAACTCCGAAACCTGTATGCCCAGTAGTAAATGACTTTCTATTAAACATGGTATCTGATGCCATGTGCAATCCTGTAAGATCTACAGATGCTCCTATAACCCTTGTTGAGGCCCCTGCCTTGATTAGTCCTCTTGCTGTTCCTGTCAAGTTTCCTCCACCTGCATTAGTTACTACTACGGCATCGGGGTCTTTATTAAATTTTTCTCTAAACTGCATTGAGATTTCATAACCTAGAGTCTCTACTCCTGCTATGCCGAAGGGGGTGTATAAGGATGCGTTGAAATAACCTGTTTCTTCTAGTAGTAATAAGAATTTATAGAAGAGTTCTGGTCCAACGGAAAGCTGTACTACTTCTGCTCCTAAAGCTTCGCTCTTTCTTGCCTTCTCAACGATTTCAGGCTGACCTACGCCTTTAGAGTCATAGCATTCCTGAACTACAATACACTTTAATCCTGCCATTGCGGCCTGTGAAGCAACTGCTGCACCATAGTTTCCGCTGGTTGCGGTTACTACGCCTTTGAAGCCTAATTTCTTAGCATGGTATACAGAGTTTGCAGCTCTCCTTGCCTTAAAGCTACCGGAAGGGTTGCAAGCCTCGTCTTTAATAAATATCCTTGCACCATAGCCCGGTTTCGCATATTTACGAGCTAGTGCAGTCAGATTTCTAAGTTCAATTATTGGGGTATCCCCTACATGAACGCTTCTTTGAATCTTTTGTATCTCTTCAAGGGAATATCCTGTTTCACGCATCATTCTTTCGTAATCGAATGCGATTGATCCACTCTCAAACTTAGAATAGTCTATTCCCACAGACTTTTTCATTATCTCTCCCCTGCGGGCCATTACTGAGTTATAGTCATTTGCTCTAGTCATCTTTTTCACCCCCGAAAAGAATTTCTCTTACCTGTTCACTAATTTGCTGAAGCTCAGGTATGAATTCGCCGTAGTCGTGTTTATATGCTGGGTTTGCTTCAAGCAGTTCTCCTGTCTCCCTACGACCTGTTCTTGTTATTACCTCTACAGTGTCGCCAATCTTAGCATCCTCAACCAGATATCCCTTTATCCACATTTCTAAGGGAACCTTTTTTGTATCATCAGGAACCTGTGGTGCCCGCTCCTCAGGTTCTAAGATGTTTCTATGGATAAGAACCCAAGTACCTTTTTTAACCATTTTATCTCCTCCTATTTAACAATCTTAGCCTCTTCACTGATCATATCTCTCATATCACCCATTATTGCCCTAGGCACAGGAAGGTCGATCATAGTCACAAGGCCTGGTCTAGCGTTTATAACATGGGGGATCATGTTTACACACATTGCTATCGTACCTATTCCTCCCGGAACCTCAGGTGAGTTCACAAGATTAATATTGGGATTGCCTTTAATAATCACATAATCTCCAGTAGTAACTCCTACCTGTTCAGGTTCTATCTGTTGTGGATGATCCATCTCTATCTTAATTTCTCCGTCAACATAGCCAAAGCCTTTCATTGCACAACCTGCAACATCGCCTGCTTTTGCAAATCCGTGCGGAGCTTTCCTGTCTACATCCGTTACTATAGGTTCCATCGATTGCTCAATTTTATCCACTTTCCAACCTATTGCATCGGCTATCATGCGTATTGACTCTGGGAAGCCTACATGTCCTGATAACTCTCCCGTTTCAACACCTCTCTTAAATTCCTCGACTGTAATACCTATACCTTGTTCCCTCATTACTGCAGGTCCAAAGGGTGATAGGCTGTTAACCCTTCTTGCTGTTATATGTTCAACTTCCTCACAACAGCCAGTCATAACCACAACCAATAGATCCATGATTAGTCCGGGGTTGATTCCAGTTCCAAGCACTGAAACTCCGTTTTGTTTAGCTATCTCATCCAGCTGCTTTGCTAGTTCAGGTTCTTGTGCTTGTGGATAGGCCATTTCTTCCGCACTGGTTATGCAGTTTATCTTTCTTTCTAGTATAAATTTCATTTTGTCGAAAGCCGTTCTTGTAAACGAATCTGTACAGAGCATAACTACATCCGCACAGCCTTCTTTTATGACTTCCTCAGGTGTGCCGATTATTACATCAGGCCGATCTCCCCTTGGTGTTTTAATATAGTCGTACATGCTTGTTCCTAATTTAGCACCTCGACCTACAACTCCTACTATCTCTACTCCCTTTTTCTTGAGCAGCATATCTGCTATGCCGGAGCCCATGGCACCAAGTCCCCAGATTATAACTTTTACTTCTTTCATATATGTTCCCTCCTTAACTTGCATTAATCTTAATATTCTGAATATTTGTTTTCTACAATTATAATTAGCAAATTACATGCCAACGCTAATAGTGGGTATTTTATCCATTATTTTGAATAATAATCAGAAAATATATGAAAATTAATTATAAATATAAAAAATAAGTGCAAAAAGATTTGCATATAAGCAAAAACTTTTGCACTTTTTATTAAAAATCCCTGTTAGAATTTCTGTCTCTTTTTATCCAATATTGTTGTATTTCTTAAGCTTATGCTGAAGGGTCTGCCTTTTTATTCCTAGCTGTTTTGCTGCCTTGGAGATGTTTCCCTGATTCATTGACATTGCTTCATCAATCAAATGGCTTTCTATCATGCTCATATAATTGTTTAAGCCAAGCTCGGCTACTTCTTCTAAGCTAGCAGTTCTTTTTCTTTGATCCTTCTCTATAGTTAAATGATCATCATCCAGTACATGTTCATCCTCAATCATTGATACAGCAGCCATTATAATATTTTCAAGTTCCCTAACATTGCCCGGATAATCATACTCCATCAATTTTTCTTTAGCCCTATCTGATATCACCCTTATTTGCTTGTTATTCAGTTGGTTGTGCTTCTCTAAGAATTTCTCAGCAAGGAGTAATATATCATCTTTTCGTTCTCTTAAAGGAGGTATATTGATAGGTATTACAGATAGACGATAATATAGATCCTTTCTCAGTTTTCCTTTTTCTATTAAACTCTCAGCAGGCTCGTTGATAGTAGCTATTATCCTCACATCAATCGGGATGTCTTCAGTCCCCCCTACACGCCTTATATAATCTTCCTGAAGCACTCGAAGAAGCTTGCCCTGCAGTTCATAGGGCATGGCACTTATCTCATCCAATAAAAGGGTTCCGCCGTCTGCCTGTTCAAATAACCCTATCCTATCAACAGCACCTGTGAAGCCTCCTTTTGCGGTTCCAAATAGGATTCCTTCTAGCAGGCTGCCCGGTAAAGCTGCGAAGTTTTGTGCAAGGAAGGACTTGTCACTACGTATTCCATCGTGATGAATACTCTGGGCAACCAGTTCTTTTCCTGTACCTGTCTCCCCGTATATCAATACTGAAGCATCGCTTTTAGCAGCCTTCTTCGCTTTTTCAATTACTTCCAGGAACTTTTTATTCTGGCCTATAATATCGCTAAAATGATATTTCTTTATTTGATGCTTTTTCGCCTGCTTAGACTCTGCCGGCACGCTGTGAAGTTTTAAAATCGTCTTCGACATCTGCTGTAGTTCAGTAATATTTTTTGCGATCTCAATTGCACCTATAACTTTATTATCAAGAATTACAGGATAGGAGCTATTAATTGTGGTAATCTCTTTACCGTCAATATTTTGATAAGTTTGAAGTCTATTTTCTGTAGCTTCTTTTCTTAAGGCCCTTAGCAGAGTGCTGTTACTTTCATCCAAATTCTTAAAGACATCTTTAAAATTTTTATTTAGCACATCTTTTAGGTCCATCTTCTCTAATTGTGCCATGGCTTCGTTATATATTATAGTCTTACCCCTAGCATCTATCACATGAACCCCTTCGTCCATGAGCCTGAATACTTCCTGAGTTATTTTTTTATACTCCCTTACTTTCATTTCTAAAACCCCCTATGCACAGTTTATCACATTCTATGCATAGTGCAAATATCTTTGCATCTTGAATAAATTATACAGTATTTTATAATTAAATGTACATTGCAATTAGACGATGGAGGATATGTATGAGAATAAGAAAAGAATCAGATGAACTACAAGATGAAGAAGTACTATTGACAGCTAAGGTTTCAGATGCTTTAGGCCATCCTGCCCGTGTAAAGATATTTCACTTTATTTTTGTTAATAACAGGAATAGAAATAAGGTGTGTAATAAGGATGTGGTCAATGCCTTTGACTACTCTCAAGCTACCATATCCCAACATATTAAAAAACTTGAACAGGCTGGCCTGGTACAAGTAAAAAAAGAAGATAAATTCTCTTTTTATTACGTAAATATCGGTATGTTAGGAAAGTATATTGATGCTGTTAAGAAGTTTAGTAGTGACTAGACGATATATAGTTCGACATGATTTGAATACTAAATCGACTACAATAAATCTTTTTAAATCTATTGCTTTGTACATGCAAAGCTCATGGCAACATAAGCATTCGATACACTCTTTATAGTTTATCTTCTTGGTATCTTTATCTATTGCTTCTACGGGGCAGCTTTCTACACAGACATTACATTTTTTACACTTCTTAAGATTTACTTTAGGTTTTGACCTCATAAATTCGATGAAAGGGATCAACATAGCAAAATTTCTTAGCCTGCCCCAGTGAAATACGGGGAGCCCGAATCTTTTTAGCCTGGGAATTGATTGGTAATCCCCTTCTATTTCTATCTTCTCTAAATCACCCTCACCGATCTTCCTTTGCTTAGAAGCGGCTAATATAGGGACCTGTTTAATATCCAATCCTAGCATCTTTATGGCTACCACATCCAATGCTAGGGGATCCTTGCTGATAAGTATTTTATTTGCCTGATACACTGAGCCTGCAGTTGGGCCTTCTCCTTGCATGGCCTGTATGCCGTCCATTATATGTAGGTGGAATCTGCCGCATTCATGAATATCGGCAAGTATTTCTCCAAAACTTCTTGGTGTTACAGCAATCTTATGATACTTGGCTTTTCTAAGCCCAGGAATGCATCCAAACACATTTTTAATTGCCCCGGTATAGACTCCCATCATATGGGTCTTAAACTTGGGAAGATTGATAACTAAATCCGCATCGTATATCGGCTTTGCAAGATACATCTTATCTTTGAACTTACCATTAGGTAAAACCTCAACTACACCCTCTTTATCAAAGTTCTTAATTAGTGCTCCTTCTTCATTTGCAACTTTCTCTATACCTGATGCCCTAAAACTTTGGACTGTAGGAGCTACCCCTGCAAGAGCACCACCGGAACTATCTCCTATCCAAACTTCGCAGCCCCTTTGTTTTAGGATCCTAGTTAAAGCCCTTACAAATTCACAGTGAGTAACGGCACCAGAATCAGAGGATTTGGGCCCTATTAGATTGACTTTTAATAGGACCTTGTCTCCAGGTTTTACAAATAGGTCCCATCCTCCCAGCCTACCTATGCCCTGGTTGATCTTTTCTATTAAATTATCTAGGTTATAATCTTTGCATTCCTTAATTATTACTTTACTCATGTTATCCCTTTATTTATATAGCGTTTTTCCTATCCAAGCAGGAAATCCCTTGACACTTTCATAAAGAAAGAGATTTTCAGCAAATGCAATAATAATGTCTTCTTTGCTACATGGCCTATAGGCACCGGATTCAACAATTTCTTCCATTTTAGATTTACTGATCAAAAATTCTGTCTCACCAAAAACGTCTCTTAGTTCTGAATTTGTTTCATCTAATTTTTTAAGATACTTTTCTGCCTTTTTATAGTCATCTAACTTATAATATAATGCTATTAATGGTAATAACATATGGGCACTTAGTTCTTTACCATATTCTTTGTAGATTCTTAATGCATTGGCTTCATCTTCAAAAAACGCATAAAGGCATATTAAAATATATCTAACTCCTAAGTTGTCGTTTTTTGAAAGTCTTAATAAATCCTCACATTCTTTAACTGCCTTCTTCATTTTACCGAGCATTATTAATATTTTGATATACGAATATTTTAACCTCATATATGGTCTCGTTTCCAGAATACTCCAAAATTGCCCTATGTTTTCCTCGTTAAATAAATTCTCTGAATTTAAATACTTTTCGCCTTTTCTTATTAGCCTTTCATATTTAGCTTTTAAGTCCTCATCGTCGCTGGCAGTTAAGTCTGCAATCAAAATATCCGCATCAAGGCAATTATTATCTAGCCTTAAGGCTTTTCTTGCATACTTTAATGCTTCCTCTACAGTGTCAGCATCATAGGCCATATCTAGATAGTCCCAAGCATCATCTTCAAAAGCTATTTCATTATTGTTTGTCATTTGAAGAAATTGCTTTAATTCCTCTTCGTATTCTTCTTGACTATTAAATTTTTCACCCTCAATATATTTTTCAAATTCTCTAAAAACCTTTTCTGTTAATCTACTCATCATTTTTCTCCTTTTACTATACTTTGTAGCTATTATAACCGCATTATATCTCGTTGTATATAGTTTTAAAAAAATAGGCATTGTATGAACCGATATTAACAATGCCTATTGTTTGATTTAATTTTTTTATCTATTCTAATATATTCATGGGATAGTATATTTCTGAGGCCTACCATATTTCTATAAGTCTTAGTTTCTTCATCATTTAAATAATTTTCCTTATTCTTCAAAGAATCTGATAATTGATTTAATCTCTGTTTTATTAATTCGACATTAACCATCCTTTTCCACCTCTTCTTTTAACCGTTCAATGGTCCTAAAATATGATAAGTCCAAATATTTTTTCATATTAAAACGCTCTTACACTTATTTATAATGTCCATATTATCGCGGATCGGAGTATGTATATCCACTTCCCTGATATC
>JAAYHT010000213.1 GCA_012735285.1 Clostridiales bacterium
CGCTATGCGCACTATTAATATATGTCGCAGTGCAGGATTTGAACCGAAGATTAAATATGCTCCTTCAGTAACAACTTTAATGCTTTGGGTAGAAGCGGGACTAGGAGTTGCATTTCATCATGGCGAAAATGCATTATGTGAAAATCCTAATATTGCCTTTCTAAAAATGGAAAAGCCTCAAATTTTGGATGTCTCCATAGCATGGAGAAAAGATGATTCCAACAATCTAATTCCCACCTTTGTAGATCTTTTCAAAAAATAATTTCCCTTTTTAATAATAATACTACAAATTATGACAAATTTATGTTTTCGATTATGTTATAAATTCTTAAAACCAGAAAATTCTATTCTAATCATTACTTTTTCTTATGACCATATATTATTTGTAATTTTTTAAAATTTTAAATAACATATATAATTTATTACAGAAATAGTTCGCTTTTTCAAATGTTCCTATATCAAATCATCAGCAATGAGTTTCTTTTGAAGTTAGTGTCTATTATAAAGTGTAAGAGAGGGGAGAAAAATGAAAAGAAAATCAATATTATTTCTCGTCGTGCTATTAATCGCAGCTCTTACTGTAGGTATGGGAGGGTGTGGAGGCAATGGTGATTCCGCAACTTCAGGAGACGCAGATAAGGTTTATACACTAAGAATTGGTACGGGCTCTGGAGGAAGAGACCATCAAAATGTATTTATGGAAAGAATCAAAGAAGAATTAGAAGCAAGATCAGAAGGTCAACTAGTTGTAGAATTGTACCCTGCTGGACAAATAGGGAATATGGCTCAGCTAGTTCAAGGTGTACAAGATGGTAGTGTGGATTCAGTATGTATTCCAACTACATATTTTGCCACAGTAATACCTGAAATGACTATTTTAGATATGCCTTATCTTTGGAAGGATGCAGCTAGAGGAACACGTATATTAATGGAGAATAGCACATCACTTGACAAAATTATTGAAGATGCCGGATTAGTTCAAGCTGGTTACATAAGAAATGCTGAACGTCTTTTAATTTCAAATCGGGATTTAACAAAAGTCAAGACACTAGAAGATTTAAAAGCTATGAGGCTTAAAACATTTTGTCATCCAAGTGAAGTTATTCAAGCAGAGGTAGAGGCTTTAGGTGGAATATATTCTAATATTGATGTAGGCGAACTCACTCCTTCTTTGCAGAATAAAACATTAGATGCCGCAATGATAAGTGCAACCCTTTATTATCCTTTTGGAGTTCATGAGGTTGCACCTTATATGCTTATGGCACCTAGGGATGCGATGATTAGTGTCTATATGATAAATCGCAATTATTTTGAAGGTCTACCGGAGGATTTACAGCAATTAGTTTTAGATACAGCTAGAGAAGTAAATGATGAAGTGTTCGAATATGCCGGCGAATATGAAGAATTATGTATTAGTTCTATGTTAGAAGAAGGTTTGACTATAGTTGAACCTAGTCCTGAATTAGCACAGGAAATAAGGGACGCATGCTTAAGTGTTGCCGATCAATTCTTAGCAAAATATCCTGAGATGAAAGACTTGTATGAGGAGTTTAAAGCTTTATCCGCAAAATATGAGTAGCATAATCTTGCGTATTATAGGTGGGGTATATCCCCACCTATGGTTTAAGGAAAGGGTGAATAGGTCGGCATGAATCTATGTATTCGGATAATAGATAAAATTAATAATTTTCTAATTAATATTTCTACAGTTTTCCTTGTTTTAAGTTGTCTTCTTGCAGTAATAAATGCATTATGTCGTAAATTTTTATCAACGGGATTTCCGTGGGCCGAAGAGCTTTGTACATATTTAGTTGTTATGATGCTTTTCCTTTCACTACCATATTTAGAGCAGAAACATGAGCATCTATCTATAAATATTCTAGTTTCTAATATTAAAAATAAAGTGGCTTTAAAAATTGTTCGTTTATTTCATGGGATATGGACACTTTTAATTATGATCATAATGTTGCGTTATGCAATTATCATATCTATAAACATGTATCAAACAAATATTGTTACCTATGTTCTGAGAATTCCACGAGTAATTTTTTTCAGTAACGTAGTTATTGGCTTTGCTTTAATTATAGTGGTATGGGCATGTGTATTAATTAGGGGAGGAGTGGAATTAGAGTGATAGTAGAAATGATTCCGGTATTTGTAATCCTCTTTTTGACTATGGCTTTAAACTTACCAATTTACATAGCGTTGTTATCTTCAGGAATATATATGCAGCTGTTTATTAATAACATGTCATTGCAGAGTGTTGTTTCCGCAATGTTTGAATCGGTTACTAAAACAAGTTTAATGGCAATACCATTCTTTATACTGGCAGGTTCTATTATGGCAAAAGGTACTTTAGGAGAGCGCCTAATAGACTTTTGCTCAGTTTTCCTGAGAAGTGTTAGGGCAGGTATGGCGATGGCATGTCTAATAGCTAACGCTATATTTGGAGCGATATCAGGATCTCCTCCCGCCGCGACCGCAACTTTTTCAAAAATACTTTATGAGCCATTAGAAAAAACATATGGTGAAAGAAGGACTCTAGGTTTAATAGTAGGAGCGGCTGGCTTGAGCTCGATAATTCCTCCTAGTGTTGGAATGATTATTTACGGTGTAGTAGCCGAAGTATCAATAGCAAAACTGTTTATGGCAGGCTTACTTCCTGGTTTGGTAATGGTAATAATATTTGCCATATATCTTTTATTTAGTTGCCCTAAAGATACTATGGAATCCAAAGCAAGTAGACATGAAAAAAAGGAAGCCTTTAAAAGCAGTATACTTGTTTTAATTCTTCCAATTATAATTTTGGGCGGTATATATGGCGGTGTTTTTACGCCTATGGAAGCAGGAGCTTTGTCAGCTGCGTATTCTGCAATTGTAAGTTATTTTATCTTAAAAGATATGAATTTTCTAACGCTGCTAAAAACTTTAAAGGAAGGAACAATAACAAGCGTAAAAATTTACATTCTTATTGCCAGCAGTGGAGTTTTTGCCCAAGCACTTACCGTAACACAATTCCCTCAACATTTAGCCTCACTATTCGAAGGAGTGTCAGCTATCGGCTTCTTAGCGATACTAAATATCATATTGTTAATATTCGGCTGTTTTTTTGATTCTAGTAGTGCGATCTTAATCATGGTACCAATGCTTGCACCCACATCCATGGCTTTAGGGATTGACCCTATACATCTTGGAATCGTATATGTAGTCAATTTAACTGTGGGTATGATAACTCCACCATTTGGGTTGAATCTATTTGTATGTCAAGGAGTATTAGGCAAGGAAATGGGGACTATAGTTCGTGCGGTTGTACCATACGTAATCCTTTATATTATAGGGATTATTATTATAACCTACATACCTATAATCTCTACTATTCTGCCAAATACATTCATGTAATTAATCAATCAAACAAGGGTAAGGGGGGTGGGTATTATCATTAGTTTTTTACACCCATTGCAAAATATCTGGGAGACAGAAGATATGCTATGAGGAGTTCTATCTCTTAATGATTAGTTACCTTTGTTATTGAAGTTAAATTGTTAAGGAGGAAATAAAATGGCAAGAAAAAGAAAAGTAATTATAACAGTTGCACCCACAGGGGGATTTGCTCAGAAGTCGGATAACCCCAATTTACCTATAACCCCAGATGAAATAGCGGAATGTGTGGAAGAATGCTGTCGCTTGGGAGCTTCAATAGCGGCAGTCCATGTACGTCGTGACGATGGAGCTATCACAAATGATCCAGAACTATATAAAATTGTTAACGCTAAGATACGGGAGAGATGCAACATTATAATCAACAACTCCACTGGAGGGGGAATGGGTCCTGAAATGCATATTGTATACCCAGACGGAAATTGGGAAATGGACTTTGAAAAGCGTCTTTGGGGTACTCAAGGCGGAGCAGAGATGTGCACTTTAGACTGCCAGACCCAGACCTTTGATATTTATCCTGATAGACCTCCTGGACTTATGAATACAAGCTGGAGGAGGACCTTACAGCTGGCACAGGCCATGAAGGACAATGGGATAAAACCAGAATATGAGGTAATGGATTTGTCCCATATGTTAGTAGACGCACAAAAAGTAATTCAAGCAGGCTTAGATAAACCCCCATACTGGTTTGACTTCGTACTTGGCTGTGATAGAAGATTCCAAGGTGCACTACCGTTTACATACGAAATCTTGAATACGTTGATTGATTATCTTCCAGAAAACTCTTTATATACAGTCGCTGCATTAGGACCAGCTCAACTGCCAGCTAATATTCAGGCTATCTTAAGAGGCGGGCATGTCAGAACCGGACTGGAAGACAATCTCTACTTTGAAAAAGGAGTACTAGCAAGCAACGAGATGTTGGTAGAACGTATAGCAAATATGATAGAGCTAATGGGACATCAAGTAGCTACACCTGGTGAGGCTCGTGAAATGCTAGGATTAAAAGAATAGATTTGGAAAGGAGCTTTTCATGAAACTTATAGACCTCAGTGTTTATTTCGAAGACAATCCGATGGCAGAGAACTTTCCAATAAAAATCGAGTTTTTCCCACATGAAAATATGGCAAAGCAAATGGCAGAGCGTTTAGGGATAAGCATAACAGCGTTTCGTGATGGAATGTGCATGTCTCATGAAGATGTAACGGGGCAACTACATGCGGGTACGCATGTAGATGCACCCTTCCACTACGGACCTATTTGCGAAGGTAAACCTGCACGAACTATTGATGAGCTGCCATTGGAATGGTTTTACCAGGACGGTGTCCGTTTAGATCTTCGTCATATAGAAGATAGGACGGAAATTACCAAACAGGATATTATAGATGCTCTGGATAAAATCGGATACATTTTAAAACCTTTAGATATCGTTCTTTTGTGGACGGGATATGATGAGCACATCTATTCCCCTAAATACCTTAAAGATCAGCCGGGTATGAGCCGAGAAGCAACAGAATATTTAATTGATCAAGGAATAAAAGTGATTGGTATAGACTGCTTTGGCTTCGATCGTTCATTTAGCTGTATGGCTGAATGCTATAAACAAGGAACTTTAAAAGAAATGTTCCCGGCGCATATGGTTGGCCGAGATAAAGAATATGCGCACATTGAAAAACTAGGTAATTTAGGTGCTATACCTTGTGACTACGGGTTCAAGGTAGCATGTTTCCCAACAAAGGTAAGAGGCGGTACTGCCGGCC
>JAAYHT010000327.1 GCA_012735285.1 Clostridiales bacterium
AATCTACACTATCCGTACCAGTTTGGCCGTCAAGCACACCGATAAGCTGTGACCCGTCATCAAATACGAAGGTGTCGTTTCCTGCTCCGCCGTAGATATCGTAAGTCTGCTGACCATGGATCTCAAAGCGGTCATTTGCGCTGCCACCTGCAAGGACTTCTATACCCCAGAATATTAGTACCATGCCGCCGCTTTCATATTCAGGGATTGCCGGATCCTGGCCGGTCCCCAATCTGAAGATGCCCGGCGCATTAAGTCCGGTCAAGCGGTCCTTGTCTGGCGAACTACTTCCTATCAGGATATCGATATTGGCAAATTTTACTATATCGCTTACCCTGCCGTTAAAGCCACTTTGGCCTAAAGCCTCTAATAATATAGCTATGGCTTTTTGGTAAGCTTCAAAATCGAGGGTATCTTTACCGCCTTGACCATCAATATCCCCGGTTTGTGTTACCCCATCGGCAAAGATAAAGATGTCATCTCCTGCTCCTCCGTAGAAGGAGGCCCCACTGTCTGCGTTCAGTCTAAAGGTGTCATTGCCTTGGCCGGTATAGATGGCTTTCAGAACTTCCATAAAGCTGCTTCTGTAATTGAGTTGGTTGGTTTGATTTTCATCTGTGATGAGCAGCTTGCTTTCACCTGAATCATCCTTGTCTATAACTATTGTTAAACCGGATACCAGTGCTGAGAAGTCTAAGGTATAGCTTCCCTCACCGGTTACTTCGCCGTATTCGTTTTCATAATCATATAAGGTATCCTGACCCCAGTCTTCCTCAAAGATAAAGGTATCTTTGCCGCTTCCGCCATAAAGTTGGTCGTTACCTGCCCCGCCGATGATGATATTGTTACCACCTGTTCCTTTTATAATGTCATCACCGGCTCCGCCGTTCAAAATGTTGTCAGCAGTATTACCGATCAGGATATCATTGTAATCAGATCCAAGTATATTATTAACCGCCGTCAAAAGGCCTCCTAATCCTTGGATTATTCCCAGGTAAAGGTCTACAGTCACTCCATTCCCTTCTCCGTCATAATAACCGCTATAATCCAGCCAGTTTTCACCGGCTCCGCCGTTAATATCTCCATCCAGATAACCCGTGGACCAGAAGGCAAATATGTCTTTACCAGAGCCGCCAATGAGGCTCTCAATAGCTGAAAATTCTATTTCATAATCGCTCCAGTTAATCTTACCAGCGTTATGATCCTTAATAGTAAATGTGGTATTATCGTTAGGACCTACGATAGTATTTATATTATCGCTGCCGATCAGTTCTTGAATATTGTTGAATTTGTTCAAAACAGTTGCTTGAGCATGATCATTTACTTTCCAAGTTGCCAGGCTAATGGTTACTCTTGAGCCGTAGCTATCGAAGCTCAGCCTGTTGCTGCCTTCGCCTCCGTCAATGGTACCCAGTACTTTGGCGCTTCCTGAGAAGTTAAAGCTATCGTCGCCCAAGCCACCGTTAATCTGACCCCTTACTACAGCATTTCCGCCAAAATTGAAGGTATCATTTCCATCGCCTGCATCTATTGTTCCGCTATAAACTGCACCGTCACCGAAGTTGAAAGTATCCTCACCATCGCCGCTATCAATGTCCAGGCTATAGTTGCCGGTAATATTGATTTGGTCATTACCTGAACCTGTCTTTATTAAAGTTATTCCTTCGAAAGTCACCAGATTAGTGGCGTAACGTACTGTGTTCAAGCCTTCTAAGTGTAGAGTCAGGTCTTTATCTATATTGCTAAAATCCAAAGCTCCCTGACCGGAGGAGTTAATGACCCTATCTACTCCCCAGTCTTCGTCAAAGATATAGGTGTTATAGCCACCGCGACCTTCTAAAGTGTCATTACTCTTGCCACCGATAAAGATATTAGGTGAACTATCGCCAAGCAGTATGTCATCATAGGGTGAGCCGATGATGTTCTTGACTCTCAGAAGTTTTCCGGTTAAGCCTGGTATAATATTCGCTGCCAGGTCAACGGTTACTCCTGTATTTTCATCGCTATTATCCTCATTGTTTTCATATATTGGATAGTAGTCCGAATAATCCAGCCAGTTTGCTCCATCTCCGCCATCTAAGGTTCCGCTATAGCTGCCCCCGTTAACAAACTTGAAGGTGTCATCTTTGCTGCCGCCTATCAGCTGCTGGAAGTTTTCAATTACCAAAGCCACATCTGCCATGTGGTTGACGGTAACCGTATAAAGATCTATGTATTGGCCGGTAATATTATCTAAAACCTTTGCAAAGGCAAAAGTAGTGTCTGCATCCATTCCCCTTAAGGTATTTGTAGTTTCTAAGCTTCCTATAATTTGTTTAATATTTATAAATCCGCCGGGTATTGCAGCTTGCTCTCCACTAAAGCCGTCGATATCAACACCGGTAAGCCTTACATCACTTACTAGGCCGTAATTAGTGAAGTCCAGAATACCATAACCTAATCCGCCGTCGTTCCTGGTTCCGGAAGGCAATTTATATCCGTCGGCAAAGATAAATCTGGTTCTACCCTGGCCGCCTGTGAGAGTTTTTATTCTATCTCCTCGGCTGTTGCCTTCAGTTTGTTCTCCCTCCAAGGCTCCATAAATAACTCTTCCTGTTATGGTTTCTCCATCCGAGCCCAGTTTGAATACGATTTTTTCTTTTAAGTTCCAAAGGAGATCCGAAACAACATTGCTAAAGTCCAGAGCATCTTCGCCCAGGAGAGTTTCAATGATCCGGACCGAGTCAAATCCTTCGAAGATCAAGTAAATGTTATTGCCGTAACCACCAATCAAGGTGTCATTTCCACCGTTACTACCTAATATATTTTCTCCATTATCGCCGATTATTAGGTCATCGCCTAAACCACCGAAAACATTGTGGATACCCACAATAGAATTGGAAATGCCCGTGGCTATAAATTCGGAAAGATTGACGTAAATATCTTCGGTATAGCTACGGTAATCCAAGGTGTTGTTACCGCCGCCCCCGTCAATATTACCTTCTAGACTAGCTCCGTCTAGCATGATAAAGATGTCATTGCCGGGACCTCCGTACAAACGACCATATTCCTGGCCGGTAATTATAAATTCATCAGCTTTCACACTTCCGTAGAGGAAGTCAAAGTTGATAAAGTTCAAGGTTATTGGATTGCCGTCAATATCTACAGCAACAATAGCTTGATAGATGCTGTTATCTCCGTCTAAAATCCACTTGCCGCTTTCATCCTGGATACCGTGAAGCTTGTCCCCATCAATTTCCTTAGCTGCCGGTGAACCTATAATCCGTTTGATACCGGTAAAGCCATCCGTTATGGTACATAAAGGTGCTCCCGCCAAGGCACCACTATCAGAGGTTCCTTCCTGAACTCCACGGTAGCCCCCATCATCCCAGCCCAGAATGGTTACATGTCTGGCTGTGGTATAGCGGCTATAATCCAATGTGTCTAATCCCGCTCCACCATTAATCTTGCCATTCAGAACCACATTATCAGCAAAGCTGAAGATGTCGTCACCTTCGTCGCCGTTTAAGATTACATATTCAGAATACTCTGGAGCAAACTCAAGATTGTAATAGTCGTTTCCAGTGCCGCCGTTAATAACTACCTCCCCTTGGGCAAGTCCGTCGAACCTGAGGTCAAAGTAATCATCGCCCTCCTTGCCGTTGATAATGAGTTCTCCTTTATAGGAATAGAGATAGAATTTGTCATCATCAGCATCGCCGTTTAATTCTACCTTGGATCCGCTGTTATGCAGGTTGAATATGTCGGCACCATTGCCCCCGTAAATTACCAGTTCGTCGCCGGTAGAATATATATTGAACCTGTCATTGCCGTCATTTCCATGTATTTCCGTATAAGTGCCTTCCGCTGTATTCTGCACTTCGAAGGTATCGTTGCCTAGACCCAGGTAGATGAACAGCTCTTCTATTTCGCTATATTCTATACCTACCTCCATGTTCAGGCCAGTAAGCTTGTCTCCTGTTAAAGTTCCTGTGTCAGATGTAGTTGATTTGTCGTTATAGACCTTGACTACATCGGTCTGGGTGCTTTCATCTACATGTAAGGTTGGGCTGGAAGGCAGAATAACATATTTAGTACCCTTTTCAATCAGACCCTCCCATGATGCATCCAAAGTTAATGTTTGGCCTTCCCAAGATACAATCTGGCGAATCTGAGTAATCTGATCAAATTCATCTATAATTGCTACGAAGTAATTCTCAATATTACCTGAAAAGACTTGGCTAAAGTCGATGGAATCGTCTGTCAATGTATTGCCTACGGCAGATGCGACTTCACCAGTAGGTATATACTTGTTTGTCTCGGTGGGCAGGGTAACTGCTGCTGCCAAGGAACGATCTGCTCCTTCCATAATTCCACCGATTATGATCAGTTTTGCTTTTATTGTAGCTGTATCATGTGGAGCATCGAAGGTTATTTCATCTCCTTCTCCTACATCAATCGCCTTGTCCACATCACCGCAGATAATAAAGGTGTCACTGCCCAGGCCGCCAATCAGGAAGATCTCCATATCGGCAGGGGTACCTAACACATAGAAGGTATCGTTGCCTGCCAAGCCATCGATTTCAAGACGCTGGATATTAGTGTAATTAATCTTGCGTCCAGTACCATAGATCTCAGTTTCTGAAATGACAACTATATCATCATATTCAGTCAGTAAGACAATCAGGGTGTTGTAACCCGCGCCACCATCTATTCTGACCGGTGCATTGATGGCGTAAGTAACCTGGTCAACCCCATCTCCCGTGGTAATATTGGTGAAATCTTGCTCTCCGCTATCATCTATAACCACGAAGGCACGTACGAGGAATTTATCATCCCCATTTTCACCGTGAACCGTCAGCTCAGCTTTGTTATGGTAAATCAGGAATTGATCATTTCCATCTCCTCCGAATATTTCCATCACGAAGCTAATGCCCCTGCTGAGATAACCATCAGTAGTCCTAACTGTTTCAAATCTATCTTCAGGTGCCACTCCCGCTTCAGCATCCCTTGGCGAGTTGAAGACCTGTCCGATCTGGAAGATATCATTGCCTTCTCCACCGTTGATTGTAAATACGGTGCTGGTGTCGTCAACAAGCACATGGTCATCACCGGCCAAAGTGTTGAGAATCACTTCTTCCAGAGTGCAGCCTTCCCATGGCTGGTTGTCAGGATCATATATCTTGTAAGTAATGCGTTCTACATCGTCATAGCCGTCACCGTCTGAATCAATTCCGTTGTTAATAAGGGCGATGAAGTTATGCCTGATTAGTATTTGGTCATCACTCTCTGTGGCATTCACAATTAGAACATCTTTCCCACTCTCGCCGGTGTCATTGATGATAATCAAGTAATTGCTGTCACCGGCAAGGTTAATAATATAATTATCGCTACCATTTTGACCATCTACAGTTATGGTGGGCGAATTGTCATTATAACTTGTCAAAGGCCTTATTTTATCCAGAGTTATCTCGTCATCCCCGTCTCCGGTTTCAATTACTGTATTAGGTAAGGAGCTTTCTGTTTTTATTAATATCTCATCACTATGGATACCCCCTATGATCAAGAGGGAAGGAGCATAAACCATGCCATAAAGTTCAAGCTTCCCACCACCCTGATCAGGATCACCACTAAC
>JAAYHT010000214.1 GCA_012735285.1 Clostridiales bacterium
GTGCAGGATCAATTCTGCTTGGAATTTTGATCTGGTGTACTTGCCAGAAATACTTATTTATAACTTCGGTTTTTCGGATTCTATCTATGTGGCTTGGGGGCGTGATCTTAGTGTTCTCTATAGTGCTGCTGTTGTCGGCCTTGTTACCCACACACCCAAGAAATAAAGGCAAACTATGAATATGGAATGAAATAACGGATCGGATGAGGATTGATCATGAAAAAATAACAATTAACGTCCTGTTAGCAATACAGGCCGGCGAATTAGTTACAGAAGCAGTAAACATACTTTTTGCCATGCAAGAGAGGTATAAAAACCTCTTTTATTAAATGGTAGGGATTTGCTAGGGATTGTACACCATTTACAATTTATTGAAACCCTACAAATATTGATTTCACTAGCACTCTCGATTCGATTCAAACATTCGACGCACGGTTTAGGGAACCGACGTATTTATTGATGATGCTTGGTAATAAGTGTAAAACTTGCTATTGCATATTCGTAAATTACCAAAAATAATTAAAATTTTAATTAAAATGTTAATTAATATGTTGTATATTGCATATAATAAATGGTATAATAAGCGCAGAAAAGGAGTGATAAAGATGCTTGAATCAATTGTGAGTTTCACCGATAGATTGATCCCGATTTCAGTTTTTAGTCAAGGTAAAGCCAGCCAGATTATAAACGAAGTATTTGAAAAGAATATCGAATATATCATATTAAAAAACAATCTACCGACAGCAGTCTTGGTATCTGTTGAAGAATACAAAAAACAACTGGAGGAAATTGCGAGCCTTAGAAAACAACTTGAAAAAATGGATGAAATGCGACTTCTAACTTTGGCCGCGATGAGAAAGGGTCAGCCAATGACTGCGTTTGAAGATTTGATCGCTGAAGAGGGGATAAATCTCGAAGAGATCGCAACTCTGTCCGAGAGTGTAGAAATTGAATAAAATGGAAAATTGGAAGATTTGTTTTTGCGTAGAAGCAAAAGAGGATTTAAAGCAACTGGATGGGTCAATAAAAAAACAAGTATTGGCCGGAATTTACAAGGTTAGCAAAAATCCTTTGCCAAAGCCAGCCGGTTACGGAAATCCGCTTGGAAACAAGATGGGAAATGATCTAAACCGGTTTTTTTAAAATTAAATTCAAAACAATAGGAATCAGAGTTGTTTACGCACTCGCTTTGGAGGAAAGGGCAATGAATATAATGGTGATTTCTGCGAGGGATGATAATCGCTGTTATGATATAGCATTAAAGTAACGAAGATTCTATCCCTTGTTTGCTAAATAAATAATAAGGCGTTCTTTTTAGCTGGGTGCGCATCCCTTGCAACTGCGCTTCAATAAAAATCCTATCCCCTAGTAATCCGCCTCATCCTGATAATGCTCTGTTGGAGAATGAATGTAAACATATATTATAAAAAATCTTTCAAATTTACTCCGAGATTTTACAAAATATAAAAACCTCGACGCAAAGCCGAGGTTTTCGCATTTGGCACTCCCGAGACGATTCGAACGTCCGACGCACGGTTTAGGAAACCGACGCTCTATCCACTGAGCTACGGGAGCATGAGCTACTTTTGTATATTAACATAGGTTTGTCTATTTTTCAATCATGCTTTAGTTTTTTTATCTTTATAAAAACATCCTATTCTGTAGGTTCTCGATCTTCAAAAACTACACCTGATGCAATGATCCCCCTAGACATAATATCTCCTAAAATTATAGCATGATCAATCATGCTATCATATATTTTAACCATTTTTTTATAATCCTTCTGCACTATTGCTATAATCTGTTCAATTATCATAGCATTGTAGTAATCTAGAGCTTGTTTCCAAACAGTCTGTGCCCAGAAAGGATTTACTTCTGCTAAAAATAATGCCAATTCATCGCTGTTATTGTATAAATCAATTGTTGTTTTATCAACAAGTTCTTGTTCATTATTCTTAACTGTTTCAGCCAACTTCCATACAATTAATATATGATTTGAAAGAAGTCTTAAAAAGAACTCGGCTTGAGTTTTGCCGTAAAAGACTTGAAAGGTATAGTAAAAATCTAAAGGTATTTTACTATAGGTTTTTTCTGCCACAGTTTCTAGACTTTCACTTTGTTCAACTGCGCATTTAATAAGAAGCATAATCCAGGTAGTAAGCTGCTGCCATTGATTTCTTATATCCGTGATTAGGTTGAACTGCTCAAAAGTAAGGTATCTTTTTCCAGCCAAGGGAGTAGCATGCATATATTTTATCTTATCCATTCTAAAGAACTCCTTATAAGTTATATTTAATAATATGTTTAATGATTAATAGATGTTAATTTAAAAGGGAGTTCTTGATAATTAGCAATATCAGATTGTTATCATAAAGTGTCATTGCAATATTCGAATCATAGAGTGCTTTGACCAGAAATTCGCCAGAAGATAAGCTGATTACAGGTACCATTAAAGCTAAAAGAATAAATATTATAATTATCCCCTTTACTGCACCTGCAATAAGGCCGAAGAACCCATCGATGAAACCGATTATTCCTCTGCGGTTTTTCTTGCTGAATAGAGAGGATAAAATGAGAAAGATTATTTTGATTGCAATAACTACAGCTAAGAATGAGATTATATGAAACAGGAAGCCGGACAGCCCATCTGCCAATACTGCAGAAACTGCCTCTTCTGCTGTGTTTATAAAATCTTTTAATATAACTGGAAGGTTATCTGATATGGGATCGACTATTGCCGATCCTTCGGTGGATATCCTTTCATGAACCTTAAGATTCACATAGTTATATAAGCCTGTGTTTTTACCCAGGAAATCTTTTACTTGTGGGTAAAAAACAAAGGCTACAATAATGGATACTAACCATCCTGCAGTATGTATGAAGGTTCTAACAAAGCCTTTACGATAACCTTGTGCGGTTGAGAACACAAATATTATGGCGATTAGAACGTCCAGCCACATATGCGGGTCTCTCCTTCCGGCATATAGTCTTCATCCAGAACATATAATTATATTACCAAATTTATATGTACTTAGACAAGGTTATGAAAGATTTTATATATTCAGGAGGCAGGGATGATGAACTATGTGAGATATAGAAGGTCATTCGTAATGTTGGAAGAACAATCCAGAGATTATAGCGCTAGGGATGCACCGATTAAAGGCTACTTAAAAGTTGAGACTGGAAACAACAAAGGGGCAATGCGTTGCGTAGTACAGAACCTTAGGTATTACAGCAGAGGGGACTATATATATAAACTGATCTTTTTTGGGAAAAGCCGGGGCAAAACAATACATTATGTGATGGGCAACCTTATAGTAAATAGATATGGTAACGGTGAAACATACTTTAGATTCAACCCATTAGACATGGACGGCAAAGGAAACGCATATCATGATTTCTCTGTAGCTATTGTAGCAGCCACATCTAATATTAATGATAAAGAACCTTTGCATCCTGTGCTTAAAGGTGTAATAAGGCAAGAAAGTCCTTCTGATAGAGAAGAGGAGCCACTAGATGATGAAATTGAGAAATGTGAAGTAGAGCGCGAGGATAAGGCAGAGGAGGCTCCTGAGGAAGAAAAAAAAGGGGAAGCAGAGGAGACTAAAGAAGAAAATGGGAGGACTAAATACAATTCCTTTTACAACGATTACCTAGTTAGGTATTGTATACATACTTGCAATGTTGCAAATGACTACGATGAAGTTGCGCCTTTTGAAAAGGACCAAACCAATGCAAAGTGGATAAGGATTCAGGACGTGAGCAGCTTACCCCTTGTATCGCCGGGCGCACATTTTTTTGCGGGGATATATAAACATTATCTTTTTGGGGCCAAGCCGGACCCGGAGGGTAAGGCTGAAGAATTCTACATTGCCATACCCGGCCGTTTTGCTCAGGAGGAACAGCCTGATGGGGGCAAATCAGGTTTCGTATACTGGCAACCCATGAAGGGGGCTCCGAAAGATAGGGAATCCTACGGCTACTGGATAGTAGCTATAAGTAAAAACGGAGATATATTGGAGGTAAAAACTTAAGAATTTTAGTTTAGATAGGGAAGGGACGAGAGCTCTTCCCTTTTAAAATTGTATAGATAATGCCTAATTGGAAACATTATCTAATAATTAGACTAAAATATAAGGGGTTGCTATGAGATACTTTTTGACATTTTTTATAGGCTTAATGTTATTTACTAACATTTCTTCATGCAGTATGAATAATGTAACTGTACCTGATCAAAGGCCTATTGTTGCAGTAAGCATTGTTCCTCAGCAGACCTTTGTAGAAGCAGTGTGTGAAGATTTGGTAGAGGTGATAACCGTAATACCCCCTGGTTACAGTCCTGAAAACTTTGAACCTAGCACCAAACAGGTTGAAAAATTAAGCGATATATCAATCTATTTTTCGATAGGAGTTCCTGCAGAGGGAAAAATATTATCAAATATAGAAGATAAGAAGATAGTAAAGCTTCATGAAAGAGTAGCTGATGTTTATCCCGATTTAACATTTGACTCAGGTGACAGGGATCCCCATATATGGCTGTCACC
Organism: Clostridiales bacterium; assembly: GCA_012735285.1. GTDB lineage: Bacteria > Bacillota > Clostridia > Peptostreptococcales > Anaerovoracaceae > JAAYHT01. The sequence continues at coordinate 4,545 of JAAYHT010000214.1, forward strand.
TAAGAGAATCAAAGTAATGGTGGAATCAATAGCTGAAGAGATGGCTGAACTCGATGAAAAAAATAGGGACAAGTATCTAAGTAATGCAGAGCAGTATATAAAAGAACTAGATGATTTAGATGAAAAAATATCATTAATATTAAAGAATGTTGATAATAGAAAGTTTATCGTCTATCATCCAGCCTTTCAATATTTAGCTGATGACTACAATTTAGAGATGTATGCATTGGAAGATGAAGGGAAGGAAGCGACGCCAAGACATATGCAAAGCATGATAGATTTAGCTAAGAGGGAGAATATAAAAGTGATATTTTATCAAGAAGAGATAGACAGCCACCAAGCAAAAGCCTTTGCAGAGGAGATAAATGGGATAGCTATACAGCTTTCACCACTTGCCCCGGATTATATTGAAAACATGACAAGGATGGTGAATATATTGTCGGAGGTAATGATGTGAGCAATAAAGCGATACAAATAGAAAACCTATCAGTGTACTACGGAGAAACACCTGCCTTAACAGGTGTTTGTTTAGATGTGGAAGTAGGTGAATACCTAGGGATTATTGGCCCTAACGGTGGGGGTAAAACCACTTTACTTAAGGCTATTTTAGGATTAGCTCCGATAACTAGGGGGAGTATAAAAATATATGATAATGATGGAAAGGGAAAAGAGATTATAGGGTACGTTCCGCAATATGCAGGCTTTGATAAGAGCTTTCCTATAACACTTCTTGAGGTTGTAATGACGGGTAGATTAAAAAATGGACTTACTCCTTTTTTTAGGTTTAGACATAAAGATATGGAAATAGCCTATGAACTTATTGAAAAAGTAGGGTTAAAGGGGCTTGAGAACAGACAGATATCGGAATTATCCGGAGGGGAGTTCCAAAAGATGTTGATAGCAAGGGCCCTCACACTTAAACCAAGGATTCTACTTTTGGACGAGCCTACTGCTAATGTGGATGAAAATGCAAGGGGACAGATCTACAATCTTCTTGCTGAGCTTAATAAGGATATGACAATTGTACTTGTGACCCACGACCTGTTTGCTGTTTCTTCTCAAGTCGGAAAGTTGGCCTGCATTAACGGCAAACTCATATATCATGGGGAGCCAGAACTAAGTGAGAATATAGTGAATAGACTCTACGGCTGCCCTGTCGATCTAATAGCGCACGGTGTTCCTCACAGAGTATTAAGAACACACTAGGGGGAACAGATGATTAAGGCAGTTATTGAATATCAATTTCTACAAAATGCCCTTCTAACATGCATCTTTGCAAGCATAGTGTGCGGCATCATCGGCGTAATAATTATTGAGAAAAAAATGTTAATGATGAGCGGAGGTATTGCCCATACATCTTACGGGGGCGTAGGGCTAGGCTACCTTTTAGGATTTGAGCCCATAATAGGTGCCTTTATCTTTTCTATTTGCGCAGCCATTGGAATAGGGTTTATTAAAAGAAAAGGCGGAACCCATTCGGATATAGTCATTGCCCTGTTTTGGTCGCTAGGAATGGCTCTTGGTGTATTGTTTATTGCCTTAATGCCAGGATACCCTCCAAATTTAAGCTCATATCTATTTGGTAATATTCTTACGGTAACTAAAGTAGATCTTTATTTGATGATTGCTATATCTATGATAGTTACAGCTGTTATAGGGATGCTTTATAACAACTGGAAGGCCTATCTATTCGATGAGGAATTTGCTTCGATAATAGGAATAAAGACAGCTATTCTCGATTATTTATTGCTAATCTTAGTTGCCATGTCTGTAGTAGTTCTTATTCGTGCTGTGGGAATAATTCTTGTCTTGGCTCTTTTGGCTGCTCCTGCAGCAACTGCATCTCTTCTTTGTAAAAAGCTTTTAAGCAGAATTATTTATTCAATCTTAATTGGTTTAATCTATTGTATTGCTGGTCTGTGGATTTCCTATTATCTTGATCTTGCTTCTGGAGCCAGCATTGTAATCTTTGCTACTTTCAGCTATCTCCTTATTTTTCTAAATAAAAAAAATAAAAAATAATGAAAATAGTTATTGACATATGTCCATAATAATCTTATAATAGTTTTGAACATAAGCCAATAATGGTTTAGGAGGTGAGGAAATGCCTAGAGGAGATGGAACGGGTCCATTAGGATTAGGACCAATGACGGGCAGAGGAGCAGGTTATTGTGCTGGATTTAGAGTTTCTAGATTTTTAAATCCTGTAGGATTAAGAAGAGGGTTAGGACTTGGGCTTGGATTAAGAAGAGGCAGAGCTTTTAGAGGGCCATTTGGTTTTAACAGAATGAACGCAGGCTTTAGACAGAGATTTTTCAATCGTTATTGGTGGTAATACAGAAATTAATAAAAGGGAGGTGAAGAGATGCCAAGAGGAGATGGAACAGGTCCCTTTGGATTAGGTCCAATGACTGGAAGGGGAGCAGGTTATTGTGCTGGATATGGAGTTCCGGGATATGCAAATCCCATAGGATTTAGGAGAGGTTTTGGAAGGGGTTTTGGTAGAGGATTAGGTAGAAATCCATATTGGGGTGGATATTATACACCATATGATGACATACCTTATGAGCCTGTTGATGAAAAGAAGTTATTAAAAAGGCAGGCAGAAATACTAGAAGACCAGCTTGAGCTAATAAAAAAGCGTTTATCGAGCATTGAAGAAGAAGACGAATAAACTCACACACCTAACGGCAAAAGAGGGTAGTACCACTACCTTCTTTTGCTATGCTAAACTATTTATTATTATTAGGTTTAGCCATCATTAGGATATGGGTTGTAACAGCAATACCCACGACTAAAAGAAGGGCTAGGATCCAGGGAGTCTTAATTATAACCATTGAAATTATCAGCATTCCCCACAACCATGCTAAGCTAATCCATACCGTTCTTTTAGTAAGGCCGGTTCTTTTTTCGTAATTTACTATATGTTCTCTAAAGAATGGAATCTTCATTATTTGTGCCTTTATCCTTGGAGTTGATGAAAAACAAGCAACAGAAAGCAGCACAAAAGGAGTAGTTGGCCATATTGGCAAAACCAGCCCTATTGCTCCTAATCCAAGGAATATGAAGCCTAATCCTGTTAACACAATTACTTTAAGTCGCAATTGATCACCATTTTGTTTAGTTTTTCTATATATGTTAACATATAATTTAATGTTATAATAGTCAGGGTGATGCAGAAGATGAAAAAGTTTTTAGTAGCTTTAATTCTTCTTTGTTTTTTTGCTGTAGCTGGGTTTATTGGCGGCTACACTCTGATGGGAGATAAGTTAATAGAAAAAAGCTTTGATGTCCTTGATACTGCAAAGATTGTACAAGATGACAGTGAACTTGGTGAATTTAATTTAAGAGAACTGGCAGAGTGGGAATTCCGCTGGAACTACGGTGGAAAGAAGTGGTCCTTTAAGATAGAGATTCCCGTAGACATATATGAATACTATTCAAATCTCGAGCGTTTTTCACCGGATAACTACAATGCTTTTTCGATATATGCAACAGAACCGGGTCAGAAGGAATATATTAAAATACTTGCTGACAAATTAATGGAAGCAACCCAAGAAGAAGGATATGATCTCAAACGTACGGTGGAATTTGTACTGGCTTTTGTCCAAAGCATAGAGTATGCAACAGATATGGATTCTAAGGGTACTATCCAGCATGCAAGATACCCCATAGAAACCTTAATGGATAAAAAAGGGGACTGCGAGGACAAGAGCACCTTATCAGCTGCCTTATTAAAGGAGATGGGTATAGGTGTTGTATTGATTCTCTTACCTGGGGAACCGGGACATATGGCTATAGGAGTTAAAGGAGAAGGTCTGCCAGGTACATATTATAACTTCCAAGGCGATAGATATTATTACGCAGAGACTACTGATACGGGATGGAGAATAGGTGAAATACCAAGGGATTATAGGGGTAGGGAAGCGGTAATTGTAGACTTGGTGCCACGTCCTGCCCTGGTTCACGAAAGCGTATCGAAGATCTCCGATAACGGCAGGGTAGAAGTAGAAGTTAGGGTGAAGAATATAGGTACGGCCACTGCAAACTCAACCCAGGTGTATGCTTGCTTGGATGCTGGAGATGAAAAAGTATTTGACCAAAAAACATCTAAGAGCCTTAATATTTCTCCTAAATCTAAGGGGGTATATAAAATCAACTTAAAAGCACCCTTAGGGCAGGATACTAGAATCAAGGTAAAAGTTATTTGTGATGGGTACTTAGTTGAGGAAAGTGCTACTGAATGGTTCAAGATTTAACTGAGATTGATTGTAAATTTTAATTATATATGTTACTATATTAAAGCTATGCACTTTTAATTATTAATGTTATACAGGTAATAGGATGAACCCTGATTTTTTTATGAAAGAGGCCCTTTTAGAAGCAAAAAAGGCTTTCGACAAGGGAGAAGTGCCGGTAGGCGCAGTTATAGTCAAGGACGGCAATATTATTGGAAGGGGCCACAATCTTACAGAAACCAAAAAAGATCCTACCGCCCATGCCGAGATCTTAGCCATCAAACAAGCGGCAGAATCGGTGGGAGGATGGAGATTGCTGGATTGTGACCTTTACGTAACGGTTGAACCTTGTGCTATGTGCGCAGGGGCAATTGTTCTTGCAAGGATTAATAGAATCTATATAGGAGCTATGGATCCTAAAGCAGGGGCATGTGGATCGTTAATGAACATACCCCAGGATGAACGATTAAATCATTATGTTAAAATCCATACAGGCATCCTAGAAAACGATTGCCAACAGATCATCAGGGAATTTTTTCAAGCACTAAGGCATAAAAAGAAGAATATACGACAGAGTAACCAGGAGGAAAATTAAATCATGAAGAGAGTAGGCACTATATTAAGCCTTTTAATTATTATTGTTTTATTAGGTACTACATTTAGTTTCGCATCAGATTTTACCCTCGTTAGTACTTTCCCGGAAGAAGGAAGTAACAAAGTACATCCTACTAATGTAGTAATAAAACTGGTGTTTTCTGAAAACATTACTAGTGAAGAAGCCCAGGAAGCTAATAAGGACTGTTTCTTAATTACAGATTCAGATAGAAATGTAATTGATCATACCCCCCTATACAATCCTGAAAAATACCCTAATGAAGTATGGTTGCGGATTAATGACACCCTAGTTCCAGATATGGAATATAAATTGGTTATATCCGAAACTGTTAGAAGCTCGGAAGGAAATACCCTGGATGAATCCATAGTACTTAACTTCTCAACCAGAGATACCTCATCATACAACAGTGGATACATGATATTGATGATCCTGATGGTTGTAGGTATGATTGCATTCTCGGTTTGGGAGGCCAGGAAGAAGGAAAAGAAGGAAGATATTACTGAGAAAAAGATAAATCCATATAAAGAAGCAAAGAGAACAGGTAAATCCGTTGAAGAGATTGTAGAAAAAATAGAAAAGGAAAAGGCCAAGGCGGAAAAACGCAGAGAAAAGGAGATGGTGAGGGAAGAAAAGACCGAGCCAGAAAGAGAAGGAGTCTATAGAGTAAAGGTAAGAAGGCCGATTGCAGATGCCGGAGTTGCGACTCCAAAGAGCGTAATTGAGCAGAAGAAGGCTAGGCAGGAAGCCGAGAGAAGAAAAGAAGAAGAAAAGAAAAATGCCAAGAGAAGTCCTCAGCAAAGAAAGAGCAAGGGCAAGCAGAGGCAGAAGAAAAGGAAAAAATAACTCCATGATATAACCGTATATTGCTCCAAACTCCTGGTTAACATAAAAAGTGAGCATCGGGAGATCATGGAGTATAAGGGCAAAATATATATTTAATAATATGACTATCCCCTGTATGTTCGTGTCTTCCGATTTGCGGAATGAAGATATGGGAGGTAGTCTTTTTTATGCCTTATGCAAGGTACGGACGAAAAGTAATATTACAGGGCAATGAGGCCTGTGCAAAAGCAGCCGTTTATGCAGGCTGCAAATTTTTTGCAGGCTATCCCATAACACCATCAACCGAGATCGTTGAGCTTATGTGCTCTGAGATGCTGAATTCAGGCGGAACCTTTATTCAAATGGAGGATGAAATAGCTTCAGCCTGCTCTATTATAGGAGCCCGCTGGGGTGGCAAGAAGGCAATGACTGCCACCTCAGGACCAGGTTTTACCCTGATGCAGGAAGCTATCGGTTTTGCAGCAGTGACAGAAACTCCCATGGTAATTGTTAATGTTCAAAGGGGAGGACCCTCTACCGGTCAACCTACAAAGTCATCCCAGCAGGATATCTATCAGGCCAAATATGGAAGCCATGGGGATTATGAGATTATAGCTTTAGCACCTGCATCGGTGCAGGAGATGTATGATTTTACAATCCGGGCCTTTGAACTTTCGGAAAAATTCAGAACACCTGTAGTCATCCTTGCCGATGAGATAGTAGGGCATATGAGAGAAAAGTTGATAGTCTATAGCGGCGAAAAAAGGATTAGAGCAGGATACCGCCATTACGTGCTGTCCCCTCAAGATGATTTTTTTACTGGCAATAATACTTTGGTCGAGGGACAGCTGCATGACAGCGAGGGCAAGAGAGTAGGGCATCTGCCAAATAGGAGCGCCTACTATGTAAACAGCATAAACCGTAAAATTACTAGACATATAGATGAGATAGAGGATATAGAGACCTTCTATATGGCTGATGCCGACATAGCCATTATAGCCTACGGCTCAGTCTCAAGACCATCGCTAAAGGCTGTAAAAACTGCAAGAGGTATCAATGTGGAAGCCGAAAGAAGAATGAGGCTTCTTAATAGAATGATAGGAAGGAAGATAGATAAAAACCCATATAGCCACTTGAATATTGGCTTGATTAAGATAAATACTGTATGGCCCTTTCCCGAAAAGAGATTAAAGCACCTGGCAGAAAAGTGTAAGTATATTTTTGTCCCAGAGATGAATATAGGAAAATACTTTAGAGAGATCGAAAGATGCCTTAAAGAAAGTAGAGTTATTTCCCTTCCCAAGCTAGGAGGAGATATTCATACTCCTGATGAGATACTGATGGCTATAGTAAGGGAGGTAGGAAATAGTGAATAGACTTATGGAAAGGTACCTCAGACTTGACTATCTACCCACACTTTTTTGCCCCGGATGCGGCAATGGAATAATCCAATATGCAACAATAGCTGCCATCGATAAGCTGAGATTAAGAGATGATATTGCCTGTGTGAGCGGAATAGGCTGTTCTTCATGGATTCCTTGCTATTTCAATATGGATGTGATGCATACAATACACGGCAGGGCCCTAGCCTTTGCTCAAGGATTAAAGCTTGCCCGCCCTGTAAAGAATGTACTTGTTTTTACAGGAGATGGGGACTGTCTTGCAATTGGAGGCAACCATCTTTTGCATGCCTGTAAGAGGAATATAAATCTTACGGTAATAATGGTAAACAATCATATATACGGCATGACGGGAGGTCAAAAATCACCAGCAACTCCCCTGAATTGCAAAACCAAAACTTCATCATGGGGGACCTACGATGAACCCATCCAAGGGGCTGAACTGGCTATTAATCTTGGAGCTACATATGTAGCAAGATGGACAACGGCACATCCTGTACAACTACAAAAAAGCATTGAGGCAGGTATCAAGCATAGAGGTTTATCCTTTATAGAAGTAATTTCCCAGTGTCCCACCCAGAGCGGAAAAAGTGTTTATGGAAGTAAGGATCCCGCTTACATTCTCAATTACCTTAAGGAGAATAGCTCTATATACAAAGAAGGAATGGAGCACCTAGAAGGCAAGATCAAATGCGGGGTACTTTGGCATGATAACGATAGATTGGAATACATTGAGAGGATGAAAGGCAAGATATGGGAGTATGTAGAAACAAAAGCGCTGGGAGGCTATAAGCAATGAGGATAACAGTAGATAAAAACTACTGCAAGGGTTGTGGTATCTGCCTTTCAATATGCCCAAAATCTGTATATGTTAATTCCGAACAGAGAAATAGCTTCGGAAACCTTATGCCTGAAGCAAGAAATAGAAAGCGGTGTAACGGATGTGGGCTTTGTGAAAGACTATGTCCGGATGGGGCAATAAATGTGGAGGAAGAATATGAGGCTAAATATTAGGTTTGCAGGAGCAGGGGGCCAGGGTGTAATACGTTCCTCGATATTATTAGCAAAGGCCTATGGGCTTGGTGAAGATATGAATGTAACCCAGACCCAAAGCTACGGTCCTGAAGCGAGGGGAGGGGCCTGTAAGGCGGAAGTAGTAGTTTCTGATGAAGATATTGATTATATGAAGATTGATGATGTGGATGTGTTTATAGCTTACAATCAGACGGGATATGACAAATATTGCGATGATTTAGAGGAAAAGGACCTGGTTGTTATCAACAGTACCCTAGTTGAAACAAATAATTCCAATCACTACAAGGTTCCAGCCACAAAGATAGCTGAAGAGATGGGAAATCCTTTGGCGGTAAATATGGTGATGCTAGGAGCTTTGACAAAGCTCCTTCCTAATCTTCGTTACCAAAAAGTTATAGATGTTATAAAAGAAGAATTTGATGATTCCATAGTCAAAGGTAATATAGAAGCCTTCGATAGGGGCTATAGCTATATGGAGGAGAAAGAGGCTATGAATGGAGAACCGCCTGAATCCCTATAGCGCATTCAAGCCTCTTTTTTTCCATTTCGCACCCAAGTTTGTATGGGATAAACATATCATTGTTTGTATGGTAAGCATTTGCGTGGCAGCCGCCGCTACAGTAGAATTTAGCCCAGCACTTCTTACATTCTTCCTTGTTGTATATATTAGCGCGGTTAAACTCATCATATAATCTATTTACAAAAACATCCTCTTCTACATTTCCTAATTTGAATTTTTCATTTCCTACAAACTGATGGCAAGGATAGATGTCGCCATTAGGTGTAACCGCAATATATTCCGTCCCCGCGCCACAGCCTGAGACCCTTTTAATTACACAAGGACCCTGGCTTAAATCCACCTTGAAATGAAAGAAGTCGAACTCTTTACCATTTTTGTAATAGTCAAGATAAAGATCAGCCAATCTCTCGTATTCTTTGAATATGGTATCTAGATCTTCATCCTTTAAGGCATAATCAAAAGAAGGATCGGTTACTACGGGCTCAACTGATACATTTCTGAAACCGCTATCTACCAGGTGTTTTACATCTTCAGAAAAGTCTAGGTTGTTCCTCGTAAAAGTGCCTCTAACGTAGTAGGTTCCCTCTCTTTTGTTTACTAAATTTAAGTAGTTCTTATGGATTAACTCATAAGTTCCCTTGCCGTTTACAGTCTTCCTCATACTATCGTTTACATGGGGTCTCCCGTCTATACTCAGAATCACATTCACCATATTTGAGTTGATGTAGTCTATCTTCTCATCATCTAGCAGAAGTCCGTTTGTGGTGATGGTAAACCTGATATTCTTACCGTGATCTTCTTGGACCTGCTTACCGTAAGCCACAAGCTCTTTAACCACATCAAAATTTAAAAGGGGTTCTCCTCCAAAGAAATCGATCTCTAAGTTTCTCCTTGATCCTGAGTGTTTAATAAGGAAGTCTATGGCTTTCTTACCGGTTTCAAAGGAAAGAAGGGAGCGTTGGCCCTCAAAGGCTCCGGTATCTCCAAAGCAATACTTGCATCTCATATTGCAATCATGGGCCACATGAAGGCACATAGCTTTTATAACGGCATTCCTTTCTTCTAAAATCTGCATTGGAACTTGAGAGTCGTCTGTAAAAAGCATTTCCTGTTTGACTAGACTATCTATTTCATTCAAGGCCTCAAGTATTTTTGCTTGATCATACTTATGAGAAAGCTTCGCCACTATTTTATTTCTATCTTCTTTATAGAAATCGAGTATGTCGTAGACTATTTCGCTTACGATATGGACAGCTCCGCTGTTTACATCTATAACTATATATTGATCTTTAAACTTAAACTTGTGAATCATGGTTATCTGCGCTTAATATTTTCCATTCTATAATCCCCCTTAAAAGTTTAAATTAACGAAGATTAGATTACCCTTTTTTATGTATTTTGTCAAATAGGGAACTTTTGAAAGAAACTTTATAAATCAACTTGCAAAAGTCCTACTTACATCATATAATATAAC
>JAAYHT010000215.1 GCA_012735285.1 Clostridiales bacterium
CCTAACATTTATCTTTAGCAGCTTCAGCGGACTTGCTTACGGCACAGACTACACAGAGCCAGACACATTGACTTACCCGGAGACCACCTCATCAAGCGCCATTGAAACTTTACCAGAGGGTGATACCATTGAAGAAGAAACAGAAATAACAAGCTCTCCAGCCATATCTGAAAATGATCCATCTCTTGAAACACCTGAAAATCCCAATCTAATTGATCCAGATAATACCGATCCTGATATAATAAATGAATCCGAGGCTCCAAATGAAACAACCGAAGGAGCAATTACCACACCTGGGATTATAACAATTGAAGAAATATATGAGACAACAGACACGGAAATAATTACATTTTCTGAAATACCAACTACAGATAACATGACTTTCTACACAGACACAGAAATATTTGAGCTGAATTTAAAATCCAATAATGATATTACTTTGGTAGAATACGCATGGTATTACCAAGATGAATTATACATGGCAATGGTTGAGTCTAATCATAAAAATCATGTAATAACTAAAATAGAAATAGATAATCAAGAATTTTTTGATGAAAATGTGAGAATAAAGACAGCAAAGAACAAATCTACGCAATTAGAAATAATAAATCCGGATGGTAATAAAGAATCATTTGAAAATAGTTGTAAAGATGATGAAACTAGATGGGTAGTATTTAATCTATCTAACTTGGTCCTTAATGGGACCCATAATCTCACAGTCAAAGTAGTAAGAGGTGAAGGATATAATGTTTCAGGTGAATTTGCCATAAAAGTACAAAGTACTTTGAAATATGATGGTAATGGGGCAACGTCTGGCACTATGGATTCTAGGGTTGAGTTTATTGGTAAAAAATTTACCCTAGATCGAAATGAATTTGAGAAAACTGGTTATTGATTTATAGTATGGAATACAGAAAGAGATGGTACAGGAAAGGCTTATGAAGATGAATCATCATTCAAAATGCCCAGTCATGATATTACTTTATACGCCCAGTGGGAAAAGGTTTCTTGTAAAAATTACAAGGTAACATTTGTAGCAGGTAAATATGGTAGTTTAGAGGGTGAAACTGAGTTTAGTAATATACAGCATGGAACAAAATGGAGTGATGCGGTAGAAGTACCGGTTGCAATACCAAATCATGGCTACAAGTTTGTCGGATGGAAGCCCGAATTGCCTTCTGAAGACGTAGAAATAACCGAAGATGCTATCTATACAGCTATTTTTGAAAAGGTGAGCAAAGGGCATACAGTAATATTCAAAGCAGACAAAAATGGATGGCTAGAAGGTAAAACTGAATTTAAAAATATTCAACATGGAACTTCATGGGATGAGGCAGTAGATGTACCGAAACCCAAAGCTAAGAAGGGCTACATGTTTGATTACTGGAAGCCGAGTTTTCCTGATAAAGTTAAAAAGGATGGAATATATACAGCCATCTTCGTTAAATGCCATACCATTAAATTTGAAGCGGGGAAAAATGGATGGTTAGAAGGAGAAACTGTATTTAGAAACATCCGACATGAAACACCCTGGAGTGATGCGGTGAAAGTTCCAAAGCCTAAAGCAAATAAAGGCTACGTGTTCGTAGGTTGGAGCCCAGTATTACCTTCAGAAAATGATAAGGTAATAAAGGATGCTACCTATAAATAAAAGAAAGATATACAATAGAATTCGAAGCAGGGGAGAATGGTAGTCTTAAAGGAAAAACGAAATTCGCAGATATAAAGTATGGGACAAAATGGCATGATGTAATAAAGGAATTACCGATACCGAAACCAGATCCAGGTTATAAATTTGCCGGTTGGGAGCCAGGATTGCCTTCAAAATATTCTAAAATAACAGAAAGCGTAACCTATACAGCAAAGTTTGTAAAAGACAAAAAGATGTGGTGTAAAGTAACCTTTAAGGCAGGAGACCATGGTAGACTAATAGGTGAGACAGAGATCGAAGTTTTAAAAGGTACTTCTTGGCATAAGATAGATGTACCTGATGTAAAGGCAGACAAGGGCTATAAATTCTATAACTGGACACCAAAATTTCCAAAAGAAGTTACTAGAAATGCCACCTATACAGCAAACTTTGTAAAAGACAAAAAGAAGTGGTGCACTGTAACCTTTAAAGCAGGAGATAATGGCATACTAATAGGCGAGACCGAGGTCGAAGTTTTGAAAGGTACTTTCTGGCATGAAATAGAAGTACCTAAGGATAAGGCAAATAAAGGCTATAAGTTTGCGGGCTGGGAGCCAAGATTGCCTACAAAATATTCTAAAATAACTGAAAGTGTAACCTATACAGCAAAGTTCGTAAAAGATGAAAAGAAATGGTGTACAATAAACTTCGTATCAGGAGAGAATGGTAGCCTAATTGGCGAGACAGAGATAGAAGTTTTAAAAGGTACTTCTTGGCATTCGATAGCAGAACCTGAAATAGAGGCAGATTGAGGGTATAGGTTCGTAAGCTGGACGCCATATTTTCCTAAAATAGTTTTTAAAGATTACACATTTACCGCAAACTTTGAAAAAGATGAAAGCATGTGGCATACGATAACTTTTGTGTCAGGAGATAATGGAAGTCTGGAAGGGAAAACAGTATTTACAGACATTCTAGATGGAACCCCATGGAAAGAAGCTGTAACAGTACCTGCTATAAAAGCTAAGAGTGGCTATAAATTCAGTAAATGGGATCCATTACTTCCTGATGATGATAAAACTATAACTTCAAGTGCAACCTATACAGCTATATTTACAAAGGTTAAAAGATCTAGCAGTAGTCGTTCTAGCGAGCTAAGTGTGATGTTAAATAAAGAGGATCACTTTGCATATATAGTAGGATATCCAGATGGAACTGTTAGACCTGAAAGTTATACCACAAGAGAAGAAGTAGCAGCAGTATTCTATAGGCTTTTAACTGATTCATATAGAAATAGTTATAAAACAACATCTAATGACTTCTTAGATGTAGAATCAACTAGATGGTCAGCTAAACATATAGGTACTTTAGCAGCTTGTAAGATTATATGTGGTTATGCTGACGGGACCTTTAGACCTAAAGATTTCGTCACTCGGGCTGAACTGGCAACTATCGCATCAAAATTTGATGATTTAGAGCCATTTGCTGCAGATAATTTCAGTGATATTAAGGGACATTGGGCAAACCAATATATTAACTCTGCTTGTGAAAAAGGTTGAGTCAATGGTTATCCAGACGGTACTTTTAGGCCTGATAGACCGATCACTAGAGTTGAGTTTATGATACTTGTAAATAATGTTCTAAATAGAAAAGTATCTAAAGAAAATATCTTGGAAGGGTGTATGCAGTTTAAGGATCTTTCAGAAGATGCATGGTATTATGAAATAGTTCAAGAAGCTGTCAACTGTCATTCTTATACTAAAGATGAATCTGGTGGCGAAATATGGACTGAAATTTTCCATCCCGAATTAGATATGTAAAATAAAAGAATTAAGTGCCCCATTGAGTGAATAATGGGGTACTTTTTTTATATGCAAGTTATCTTTAACTTAGTCAAAGCATAATAATTAAAAAGGAAAGGGGTATTAAAATGGATAATATATTATCATTTATTAGACCTGAATTATTTATTTTAGTAATTTTCCTATATTGTTTAGGCCTATTTCTGAAGCTTTGGAGCGGATTTAGAAAAGAATGGAAGTTCCATACATATTACTTGCTGTAAGCTTTATTATGACTTTATTTTATGTCGCTATATTCCTAGGTGAAGGCTTTAACGGTCCAGTTATTATTGCATCGATTATAGAATCCGTTTTAATTGCATCTGTAGCGGTATTTGGGAACGAACTAATAAAACAGTTTACAGTGAAGAGATTAGAGTAGATAAGCACTTCCTTTTACAATAAAATATAAATGACTAAAAAGGGATTGTTTGATGATATAATAATAGTTATACTAAAAATGATGACAAAAACCCCTAGATCTGGTGTTTTTACTGTAAAATAGCGTATAATATAGGATATTTATATAATTTTCTAAAAAATATTAACAAATAATTATAAATGATGTATAATCTATTATAGAATATAAATTAATTTAATAACATCCCATACATTGAAATATATGGTATCGATGTTTAAGGAGGTTGGTGACATGAAAACAGTTAAGCAAATGGTAATGGCTAAAGGTCTAGATATGGCACTAAATTATTTAGATCAAGATATTGAAAAAAATATGCCCAAGCTAATCGACTGGGTGGAAAAGTTCGATATCAACAAGAGTATAAAGCCACAGCTAGATGCTGTAAAGCCAATAATACTCAACAAAGATAGCGTTTGGCACAAATATATTTTAAAAATCTGGGATCAAGTCGATAGGGATGTTCTTAAAAAATTCTTCACTAATTTTATTATCTACAGTAACGTCGAAGGTAATCACAAACGTAAAGAAGCAATGGCAAAACATGATTGTAATATTCCTTGGGCCATTCTTTTCGACCCCACATCAGCATGTAATCTTAAATGTATAGGCTGCTGGGCATCAGAATACGGCAATAAGCTGAGAATGGATTATGAAACACTGACTGATATTGTCAAGCAGGGTAAAGAGCTTGGCACATACATGTATATTTTCTCAGGAGGAGAACCTCTTGTTGCTAAAGAAGATGTGATTAGACTTTGTGAAGAACACAACGAGTGTCAATTCCTTGCATTTACTAATGGTACACTAATAGATGAAAAATTTGCTGATGAAATGTTAAGAGTAAAGAATTTCATCCCTGCAATTAGTATAGAAGGCTTTGAAGAAGCTACAGATAAGCGTAGAGGCGAAGGAACATTTAAAGCAGTAGTCCGAGCGATGGACATTTTAAGAGAAAGAAAATTACCGTTTGGTGCATCCGCTTGTTATACAAGTGAAAATGTCGATGTTATCTCAAGCGAAGAATTCATAGATTTCTTAATTGAAAAAGGTGTTTTGTTCACATGGTTCTTTACATATATACCAGTGGGAACAGACGCAGTACCAGAATTAATGGTTACCCCAGAACAAAGAGAAAAAATGTATCGTAAAATTAGAGAGTACCGTTCAACAAAACCTATGTTTACAATGGACTTCTGGAACGACGGAGAATATGTAGACGGCTGTATTGCAGGCGGAAGAAGCTATATCCACATTAATGCTAATGGAGATATTGAACCTTGTGCATTTATACATTATGCTGATACTAATATTTATAAACATACATTATTAGACGCATATAAATCACCTCTATTCCAGGCTTATCGCAAGAATCAGCCATTTAACTGTAATCCGCTAAGACCTTGTCCATTGCTTGACAATCCAGAAAAATTGAGAGAAATGGTATTAGAGACTGGAGCACAGTCAACTGATTTGAAGAGCCCTGAAGATGTTTGCGATTTAACTGATAAGTGTGTAGAAAGAGCAAAAGAATGGGCAGTTACTGCAGATAGAATTTGGAAAGAAGATATACTTCCTAGGAAATGTGAAGGCGCTCAATGTGGTGCGAAATAATGTTTTAAAATAAAGGGGCAGGCATTAAATGTCTTGTCCCTTTTCTTTGGATCTATAATAAATGTTGGAGTAACCGAGTAATCGGAAGCTCCAACATTTTATTTTGTATAAAAAAAGTAGAGCATAGATAGAAAATCCTGTAAGATTAAGTTGCAACACAAAACCAAAAGGAGGTTTTCTACTATGCTCCAACAAG
>JAAYHT010000216.1 GCA_012735285.1 Clostridiales bacterium
CCTTAAACGCTCAGTAATTTTTAATGTAGTATCCATTCCGATGTCCGAGGTGATAAGTACTTCTTCCAGCTCTTCGAGCGTTTCTTCGTCTATTTCAGGCCTATTTAAGATAACATCTTCTATCTTCTCCTGAAGTCTACCAAAGAATGACTTTTTCTTTTTTTCAAACAATACTATACCTCCATTACAAATCGAATTCATCTCCAAGCTTTAACGAAATAACTTTAGATACACCCTGTTCAGGCATTGTAACACCGTAAAGCACATCTGCATATTCCATGGTGGCTTTTTGGTGAGTGACCAATGCAAACTGTATATCCTTAAAACTCTTCAGATAGCGTACGAATCTATCTATGTTGGCATCATCAAGGGATGCCTCAACCTCATCCAAGATACAAAAAGGAGTAGGTTTAGCCTTTAATATTGCAAACATCAGGGCAATCGCAGTTAAAGTTTTTTCTCCGCCCGACATGAGATTAATATTCTGAAGTTTTTTACCTGGTGGCTGGGCTACTATTTCTATTCCTGTTTCAAGAGGGTTTGTCGGATCCTCTAGTCTAAGCTCCGCAGATCCTCCTCCAAACAGCGCACGGAAAGCCTCTTCAAAGTTAATCATGATTTTATCAAAGCTATCTTTAAAATTCCTTTTGATTATACTGTCCATATCGTCAATAATTTTGACTAGGGAATCTATAGCTTCTAGTAAATCCTCCCTCTGTTCTGAAAGGAAGTCATACCTTTCTTTGACACTTTCATATTCTTTTATAGCCCCTACGTTAACATCTCCTAGCTCCTTAATCCGGGCTCTAATTTCACGACTTTCCCTTGTCATCGAAGACATAGATAATTTATTATCCTTAAATTCCATCGCTTGTAGATAGGATATCTCGAAATCTTCCCAGAGTTTTTCTTTATAGGAATCGACTTGGGTTTCATTCTTAGCAAGTTTCAATTCTAGCTCATGTTTACTTGATTGATAATTCAAAAGCATGTTTTCTACTGATTCTTTCTTGCTTTGAATCTCTTCTAAAAAGCTGCTTATTGAAGATTTTTCTTCTTGGGTACCAGCAAGTAAAGCCTCAGCTTCAGACTTTTGTTTTTCTAGTTCCTCAAGCCTTTCAGAAAAACCGCCTTCACTCTGGCGAAGATCAAGTTCCTGGCTTTTTAAGGACTCCAATTGCTCATGACGAATCTTGATATCTTTTTCGTATTCTGATATATAGGATTCGATCATTCTTAGTGTTTGCTCGATATTATCTTTATTATTCTTAGTCGAATTTACCTGTATCCTGATTTGAGTTATCTCTTCTTTTAAAGCTTCCTGTTTTGCTATTAATTCTTCATGTTCTTTAATAGATTCTTTGATTACATCCTCAGATTCCTTTATTTTTAGCTCTGCTTCCTCCACAGCCAACTGCAGCTTTTCTATCATATCGTCGGCTGAGATTCCCTCTTTATCAATATTTGCAATCTCTTTGTCCCATTTGCTCTTAGCTTCCTCAAGCTCCGTCATGCCGGCTGATAAGCCCTTAAGTACATTCTCACAGTTGAATAGTTCTATTTCACTGTCCCTATATTCCCTATCTAAACTTTCAATTCGTTCTTTTATCTCAGTGAGCTTAACGCTTATGTACTCTAAATCTTTGCTTATATTGTTTTGACTTTGTTTCAGTTTTTGAATCTCATACTCTAACCTTCTAGCTTTAGATTTTCTTTCCAACAGTCCGGATGTCTTATTGCGATATGCCCCTCCTGTAATTGCTCCGCCTGAATTAATAATTTCACCATCAAGTGTAACAAAACGGAAGACTCCAGAAGCATTCTTGGATAAAGCAACAGCATTTGAAAGTTTATCGACTATTACTACTCTTCCAAGAAGATATCCCATGATATTGCTATATTTATTATCAAATTTAATACAGTCAGTGGCCAAGCCAATAAATCCTGGCATTTCACTGATAGAGTCGCTTATATTTGACATATAGGGTTTGATTCTAGAAAGCGGGAGAAAAGTAAGGCGACCAGCCTTATTTTGCTTAAGTAATTCAATAGCATCTTGTGCATTTTTCTCATCATTGCAAACAATGTTTTGCAAGGCAGGCCCTAGGGCTGTTTCTATTGCAGTTTCATAACCTAGTGGGACCTGTATCAGATCAGCAACAACCCCATGAAGACCCGGAATGTTCTTCTTCATTAAGAATTGAACAGCCTGGTTATAGCCTTCATAGGAAGTTTCCATCTCTTCAATTGTCTTCTGCCTGGCATATGCTTGTCCAATAGCTATTTTCGTCTCTTCCAGCTCTTTGATAAAAGCATTTTGTCTACTTAAATATTCATTATATTTCGCGGATTCTTCTTGTTTGTTTCTAACAATATTCTTTAATTTGGTTTCAATTAATTCTTTGTCATTTAAAGCTTTTTGATACTTATCCCTTAAACTAACTTCCTCTGTTGCAGAAAGCTCCTTTTCTTCTAATATTGAACCCTTTCTCTTTTCAAGAGTATCTTTTAAGCTGTTTAAGCTGTTTATTTCACTTTTTTTGCCCGCAATGAAACTATGTTGCTCATAGACCCTATTCTTATTATCCTCAATTATCTTAAAGACATCTTGAACAACTTCATTGACACTATCTAACTCTTTATTCTTTTCTTCAAGTTTTTGTGTTAAGCTGTTAAGCTCTTTTTCAATCTCCCCTTTAGAATTTCTTAATTCATTTGCGTTTTGCCCTTCCTTTTGTTTTTTCTGAGCCAACAAAGAAAGCTCATTGCTTAAACGTTCCTGTTCTTTAACTAGAGTTGATAATTTCTCTTTTCTAAGCTCATTTTCTCCTTTAAGGGTACTGATAGTGTCATTACATGACATCAGTTTGTCCCTTGCTTCATTGCTTAAACGGTCTAGTTCTTCTATTCTTGCCCTTTTTTCTGTAATTTGTTTATCTATATTATCTTTTTCTTGTTTGTATGTATCTATATAACCGGAAAGTTCAAGAAGATCATCCTTTATGTACTCGTTTTTAAGTTCTAAACTTTCTACGTTTTTAAGGATGATATTAACTTCTACTTTCTTGTAACGCTCTCTAAGTTCTAGATATTCTTTTGCTTTTTCACTTTCTTCCCTAAGGCTATCAATCCTTGATTCAATCTCTCCGATTATATCGTTAACCCGGTCAAGATTGGCCTTAGAAGATTCCAGCTTGCGCTCAGATTCCGCCTTCTTACTCCTGTATTTCACTATACCTGCCGCCTCTTCAAAGATCTGTCTGCGGCTCTCAGGCTTATTACTCACTATGTCTGCTATTTTACCCTGTCCAATTATAGAATAACCTTCAACACCAATACCTGTATCCATTATTAATTCCCTGATATCTTTAAGCCTACAGGGAACTTTATTTATTAAATATTCACTTTCTCCTGAACGATACATTCTCCTAGTTATCGCCACTTCTGAATAGTCGATAGGAAGAATGTTCTTGGTATTATCTATTACAAGAGTTACCTCAGCCATACCCCTCGATTTGCGATTAGCAGTACCGGAAAAGATAACCTCCTCCATCTTTCCACCGCGTAACATCTTAGGGCTTTGTTCACCAAGCACCCAACGAATAGCATCTGATATATTGCTTTTTCCACTACCGTTAGGTCCGACTATACAGGTAATTCCGTCATGAAATTCAATACTTACAGGTTCGGCAAATGATTTAAAACCATGAATATCTACCCTTTTAAAGTACAACCCTTATACCTCCAATGCAGCCTTTGCCGCATTTTGTTCTGCTTCTTTTTTAGTCTTGCCTTCACCTGTTCCTAACATATTACCATCTGCCCATAAGCTGACATAAAAGGTTTTGTTATGATCAGGCCCCTTCTGCTTGTCCAGTTTATAAGTTATTTCAGAAACTCCCTGAGCTTGTAAGCGCTCTTGGATTTCGCTCTTAAAATCAGTATTAAGCTTTCCTGACAAAGCGAGTTCAATAGTAGGTTTAAAAAAGTTCAAGACAAATTCTCTTGCTTTTTCTATACCTCCATCGAGGAAAATAGCACCGATTATAGCTTCCATGGCGTCAGCTATTATGGAGTTTCTTTCTCTTCCTCCATTATTTTCCTCTCCCCTTCCCAAGCGGAGATATTTGTTTATCCCTAAACGCTTGCCACATTCTGCAAGGGAAGACTCACATACTATCATTGCTCTAAGCTTTGACAGCCGTCCTTCTTCTACATCGGTCATGAGTTTATACAAATATTCACTAATTATGGCATCAAAAATTGCATCACCTAAAAATTCCAACCTTTCGTTGTTTTTAGATGATGTTTTATCTAATTCTTCATTGCTGTATGAGCTGTGGGTTAAAGCGTTTATCAAAAGTTGTTGGTCTCTAAACTGATAATTGATAACCTTTTCAATCTCACTAATCACTTATAATTACTTCCTCTAGTTCTAGTACTGAATCTTGAATCATCTGAACGACATTATTCTCTGCATATGAAATGCCCTTTAAAATTGTATTTTTAACAGCATTGGATTTTGATGAACCATGCATTTTAACAAGAGCACCCTTGACTCCTAATATAGGGGCACCCCCATATTCAGAGTAATCAAATTGATCCCTAAGCTCTTTCAATTTACCTGAAAGCAATAGGGCTCCGAGTTTAGAAATAGCATCTGATAGAAATTCGCTTTAAATCAACTTAAGTAAATTCCATGCCAGGCCTTCAGTCATCTTTAATATGATATTACCTACAAATCCATCGCATACAATAACATCGCATACCCCTTTAGGAATTTCCCTCGCTTCAACGTTTCCTATAAAGTTGAGGCTACTTTTTTCTAATAACTCATAAGCCGCTCTTACCACTGTTGTTCCCTTATTCTCTTCTGTTCCAACATTCACAAGAGCAACAGTCGGCCTTTCTATATCCAGTACCTTCTGCATATAAATGCTTCCCATAGTAGCAAATTCTAATAAATTGTTAGGCTTACATTCAACGTTAGCTCCAGCATCAACTAAAAGAGACACACCTCTTCTACCCATTACCGGATAAGTTGCAGCAATAGCAGGACGGTCTATCCCTTGTATTCTACCAAGGATAAACAGTCCACCAGCCATAATTGCACCAGTGTTTCCGGCAGAAATTAATAGGTCTGCTTCTTTGTCCTTGACCATATTGATACCTTTTACCAATGAAGATTCCACTTTAGTTCTAACTGCCCTTACTGGAGCATCTTCATTCCTTATTACCTCGGGAGCATGTACAATTTTTATCTGCTTTTTATTGTATCTATATTTTCTTAATTCATTTTGAATCTGGGTCTTATCTCCTACTATAATTATCTCATGAGATATCAGCTTACTTACTTCCACACAGCCTTTTACAATTTCCCTCGGTGCATTATCTCCACCCATACCATCAACAGCTATTCTCATAGGTTGTCTCCTTTTTTATTCATACTAAACCTGTTTGTTCTTCAGTTTAACATACAGATATATCATTTGCAAGAAAATGCAATAACAGTAAAGCAGACATTATTCCCCCATTTTTAGTATTGATACTTCATAGGCTACCTTTGTTGTAATATTCCCCTCTTCATCCTTCTTTTTATATTCCCTGCTCTGTATTCTGCCTGTAATTTGAATTCTTGTACCTACTTCTAGACCACCTGCATAGTTGGCATTTCGCCCCCAGGCGATGCAGGGTATATAGTCTGACTTGTTGTACATTCGATTAACTGCAAGCATAATATCGCAGATCTCTCTTCCCAAAGGAGAAACCCTACGTACCGGTGGTTTACAGATAAAGCCATCTAGGTAAACCTTATTCTCATCAGGCAATGCTGGGTCTTCTGCCAACTCAAACTCTCTTGTAAATACCACTATTATAAGTCTATTCTTCCCATCAACCGTCTCGTTATAAGTTCTGATCTGTCCAAAGATATGTACCCTATCCCCTGGTTTTAAAGTATAATTCCAGATTAACCTTTCAGATATAACGATAGGTATCTCATCCACATAGCCGCTTTTGCGTTCAATGCCTAATACGAAATTGTAGAAAGTTTCCCCGTATGTTTTATGACTGTATTCCGGTGCGTTAATAATAGTGCCGCGTAATTCCGTCTTATTCGTCTCTAATCCGTTTTTCACAATGTTATCCCCCTTCGCTAATTTAATATCTGTTTTCCTGAACTATCGATGTAGTAATCATCCCAATATATTAATTCCCCAATAGGAACTATTTCGTAGCCTTCGGTTTTTAGACCCTCAAGTATCCGCGGGAGATATTCTTCCACATGTGTTGCATTGTTATGAAACAAAACAATTGATCCTGGCTCTACTCTGCTTAAAATCCTATGTACTATCTCATCTGCCGATAATTCCTTCCAATCCAAACTATCTATTGACCATTGAATCACTTTATAGCCAAGCTCTTCACAGGTTTCAATCAGAGCATCATTGTAGGCACCGAAAGGCGGCCGAAACAGTCTCGGCATTTGTCCAGTTAGACTTTCTATTGTCTCACCTGTTTTACATAGTTCATCAATCATTTGCTCTTTAGAAAGACCTGTCATATCCGGATGAGTTGCAGAATGATTGCCCACCTCATTTCCTCTTTTTGCAATTTCTTTAACATCATCCGGATATTTTTCAGCCCAGAAATTAACAAGGAAAAAAGTTGTCTTTACATCATACTCGTCTAAAATATCCAAAATGGGTATGGTATGATCATTTCCCCATGCTGCATCAAAGGAAATTGCTACTATCTTCTCATCAGTATCAACACAATAAATAGGTAACTTTCTCTCATCCCCGATTACAAACGTAAGCCCTCCTACCAGCAGTAAAACGGCTATGCCGATTAAAACAACACCTCTTTTATATGGCAATATGTTATTTTTAATTCTTTTTCTCAAAACACATACACCTTTCAAGATTTCTTTTTATATTATTATTCGCAAAAAAAATACGTATGACCAAATATACTCATACGCATAAAAAAAATACTATAATACCAAAACAATGGAGATTGTATCCACAACCTCCATCAGACCCTTAACAGCTACCTTTATTATCTATAGAACAAGCATTTTCTATTTGTTCTGCATCTGGGCTTTCAATACCTAAGTAACTAAATATATCAAAAGTTTTAGTTCCATCTTCCAAGATAAAAAACGGTATCCCAATTTTACCCTCTCGGATTATATCTTCAAACAATTTATCATGATCACGATAGTGTAAAAACTCTTTCATTGTTTTCACACTTTCCGTTATAATCCAGCTCAATATCTGTGCGCTTATCTAGTATATCTTTTGCATGTACACAGTCAGGACAAATTTCACTACCATACATAATTATTTTCATAACATTAACCCCCTTATAAAATATTTTTTTCTATTCCGTAAATGCACAATAGCAATATTAACTCTTTAATTCTATATTATCATAATTTTATGAATATTCATAATTTCACATATCTTGAAATCCATTCTAAACTGTAGCTAGGGTAACCAATATAAATAATGTTCTTTAAAAGTTATATCTTTATAGGGAAGGAGTAATAAAAATGGATATTTTAGAATGTATCAAAACTAGAAGGTCTATTAGCGTGTATAAAGATACCCCTGTAGAAGAAGAGGTGCTATTAAAGATTCTTGAGTTGCTAGATGGGCACCTTCGGGGGCAAACTCTCAGCCTGTCGAGTACATAGTGGTAAGGGATAGTGACTCAAGAGAAAAAATAAGAGACATGATTAAAGAAGTATTAGCTATGGCTAACATAGATGTCCCTGATACTATTTACGACATGATGAAAGAAACCGGTACCATGGAGAAGTCCGGCGCTATAGAAGTCGGCTGGGATGAATATTATAATGCTCCTGTAATGGTTATTGTGGCAGCGGATTATGACCTAAGAGGAACTGAATATGAGGATTTCCACCATTACACTATGCCGGCACAAGCCGTACAAGCTCACATACAAGCAACATGTTAGCGGCGCACTCTTTAGGTTTGGGTAGTAATTGGATTAAAAATTTTGATCCAGAGAGACTAAAATATATGTTTAATATCCCTAGAACAATGTGCGTAGGAGGGATTGTATTACTAGGTTACCCCAAATATATGCCAAAAGCACCTGAACTAGCTCTAAGTACTGATCCAAAACTGTATCCAAGACGCCCATTGGAAACAATGTTGCATGAAGAAAAATTTGATTTGGATAAGTGGATTGAATATCAACTATATGATCCTTGGAGGCTCCCCCGCAAAGAATTTCTCAGAACAGAAAAATATATCAGGCCAACAAAATTATTAAGAAAGGGAAAGGGTGAATAAAATGGAAGTATTTGAATGTATTAGACACAGAAGAACTGTGAGATATTTTATAGATAAAGAGATTTCAGACAAAGATTTGGAAATAATTTTAGATGCAGGAAGATGGGCTCCATCAGATCTTAATTGTCAGCCTTTAGAGTTTATTGTTGTTAAAGATGATGCGAAGAAAAAATTAATACATGACGGCATGCTTCACGGATGGGAAGTGGAAGAAGGATGTTTCGACGGATTTGGATGTTATGCCGGAACACAAGAGTATCCCACTACACAGAATCTCCCGAGACAAGATGAATTTACGCCAATGGATTACTATCATCCACCAGTGATGGTTATTGTTGCATCAGATGAAGAAAAAAGAGAAACAACACAGTATACTAGCAATGAATATTTTTCGGTTTCTTCTAATGCTGCAGGAGCGGCTATAATGAATATGATGCTAGCGGCACGCTCTCTAGGTATTGGTAGTGTTTGGCTAACATTCCCTGACTCTGTCGAACTAAAATGGCAATTTGGTATTCCAAAAACAATGGGAATTGCAGGTATAGTAAATCTGGGTTATCCAGATAGATGGTCAGAAGTACCTGATGTTATAGGGGCAGACGATCCAAGATATTGGCCAAAGAGACCACTCGAAAGTATGTTACATTACGAGAAGTTCGACGAGGATAGATGGCAGAATAATACAAGAAGCGTGTTCATGTATGGACCCGTGGTAGGTAAAGATAGATATTTAGAAAAATTAATAAAAGAAAGCAAATAATCGCATAATATAAAGTTTTATAGAGTTTTTTTATCAATGCTGAGTTGCTATTAACTCAGCACTGATAATATTGCATACTATATAAATAGCCTAAAATAAGGGACAATTTCTAAAGCTTTTGCATAGTTATTACTAACATTGACTATTTTATGAAATAATAATAGTATTATAATGATAGGTAGAAAAATTGAAAGTGTGATTATAGTGAAAATTAATGAAATTCGTGCATTTATTGTTTTAGCCAAGTATCTTAACTATACTAAAGCAGCAGATAAGTTATACATAACACAGCCTACCTTAAGTAAAATAATTAAACGCATGGAGGATAATATCGGGGTAAAGCTTTTTGTAAGAACAAAGCGTAGCGTTGAACTCACAGAAATTGGCAAATCTTTATTATGTTCTTTTCAACAAATAATCGAAATATATGATAATTTAATTAATGAAGTTGAAAAGTATACCTCCTGTAAAACTGGCGAATTAAAAATTGGGATGCTTTACTATGCTATTGAGGAATATATTTCACGCCCCGTAAAAATTTTCAGAAAAAAATATCCGAATATAAAGTTATCTCTTTTTTCATATCAACCTAATCCACTCATTAATGATTTATTAAATGACAAAATTGACATTGGCCTTATTTTTGACATAAACTTTGAAAAATCTGATCAATTAATTTTTCATAAAATTTGCAAAGAAAAACTTATTATCGCAACATCCCCTAACCATTGGATTGCTTTAAGAAATTGTATTTCTATTGCCGAATTACAAGATGAAAATATAGTATTAATTGACGATGTACAAAAAATTTTTCAATCAAAATTTTTTAAATCATATAATAATTCAAAACACCGAAAAATAATATTAGCTGAACATATAGATACATTGAAATTTACATTACAAGAAACAAATGGCCTTACAGTTGTTGCAAGTCATATAAGAAACATGAATAGAAATAATTTTGCTTTAATAGATATAAAAGATGACGATGATAACTGCTACATAGATATGGCATTTGCATATAAAAAAAATAATTCTAATCCAATAATACCGCTCTTTTTAGCACACATTGACAATGAATTCAAGAACGTAAAATCGATCTGCGTTAATAATTAAATAAGTAATTATATGAAGAATGTTGGAGCTCCCGATTAATCGGTTACCCCAACATAGACTCAAGACTCTTTGAGCAAATCCAGTAAATAAACATTTTCTAGTCAATGTCTAATCAGGCATTTTTCAAAAGTTCTTTTACATAATTGGGTAAAGCAAAACAGCCCTTGTGTAGATCAGTATTATAATACTTGGTTTCTAATCCAAGGGAATCCCAACTTGTGCTTAGGTCTGCAATTGGGTCAAGGCCTTTGGAAGCAAATCCGAAGAGAAAATGACCTGATGGATAAGTAGGTATATGTGCCTGGTAAACCAAGGATATGGGGAAGGTAGATCTTATTCGCCTATGCGCATTTTGCATAGCCAAGGCATCTTCTGGATAATAAGGGCTTTCATGCTGATTTACCATAATACCTGATGATTTTAATGCTTTGAAGCAATTTTCATAAAACTCCTTGGTGAACAGACTTTCGCCAGGTCCGATTGGATCTGTCGAGTCGACTATTATTAAATCGTATACATTGTCTTTTTTTGCTACGAATTTTAGGCCATCCTCAAAAAATAAGTTTACACGTGGATCATCAAACTTGCATGCAGTTTGTGGCATATATTCCTTACAAACATCCACTACCAGCTTATCTATTTCCACCATGTCAATTCGTTTTATTGAGTTATATCTTGTAAGCTCTCTTACTACCCCGCCATCGCCTGCGCCTATAACAAGTACATCTTTAATCTCCGGGTTTACAGCCATAGGTACATGCGTTATCATCTCATGATATATAAACTCGTCCCTTTCAGTCAGCATAACAAACCCGTCTATCACTAATACCCTGCCAAAATCATAAGAATCAAACACATCTATACGCTGAAATTCACTTTCCAGACTTGCTACCGGCTTTTTAATCTTCATGGAAAAACGGGAATCCTTTGTATGATATTCAGTAAACCACAACTCCATTTTTATCCCTCCCTATTCAACGTTAAAAATAAAAAAGCAGCTATCGGCACCAAAGCTCCCACACCTAGTTGCTATTAATATTTTATTACCGATACGGTGAGATTCAGGTTATCAAGCTGCTCCATTGAATTAACACTTCTTTAATCCGAAATTTCCGAGTCGTATATATTCATGCCGCTGAATATCTCAATCATTTCCCTACGAAGGCTGTTTATGATTTCCAGTCTCTTCTTAGGCGAAAGTTCTTTTACATCCTGGTTGAAAAGATAGTTTTGCAGATCTATCTCCTTAATTAACATTTTTGTATGAAATGTATTGGACTGATATACATTTACATCAACAGCATCATATTTTCTTAAAATACTATCATCTATATAATCCTGTATTGACTTTATATCATGGTCTATATAATACTTTTTCCCATTTATGTCCCGGGTAAATCCCCTCACTCTGTAATCTATAGTTATTATATCTGAGTCAAAGCTGTTAATTAGAAAATTTAATGCATTTAAGGGACAAATCATACCGCAGGTAGATACATCTATATCAACCCTAAATATGGGAATATTATTATTAGGATGATATTCCGGGTAGGTATGTACAGTTATATGGCTTTTATCTAAATGGGCATGCACAGTTTCGCTCTGTATAAACATACCGTTTAATTTGCCTTGATTGCAGGATTCATCTATTAAATTGGGAAGTTGACCTTCTGCTATCAATAAGTTTACAGAGGCTCCCTGAGGCTCATAATCCTGTTTGGAAATATTTAATATATTGGCTCCTATAATTTCAACAACCTTACATAGAATATTTGTGAGTCTCTCTGAGTTATATTGCTCGTCTATATACTCTATATAATCATTCTTGTCTCTATCTGTTTCAGCATAACAAACATCGTAAATATTAAAGCTGAGAGATTTTGTAAGGTTGTTAAAACCATACAAGGTTAACTTATTTTTCAACCCACGCCCACTACCCTTCTAGTTTATTTTTAATAATAAAGCTAAAAGATTATTGCATATTTTATATGTAAATGCAATACAAATCTATTTATTTGAATATATTCTCAATTTGGACATCACATTTTATATAATTCCCACCTACATTCAGGCACAATATATTTTAATTCATACAGTTTCTCAACACCATTTACTATGCTCTGACAACGGTATACAAGTGCCCGTATACCTGCAATTTTTATCTCATCACAAAATAATATACGATCAACTCTAACTTCTTGCAACCTGCCATATGCATCGCTGTATCTAAATTTATATGGTATGGGCTTTTCTTTACCTTTGAACTTTACAATTGCATCAATCGGTTCCGCTAATATCTTCACTTCCATACCCTCCCATCATAATATATTCTCCATCATTTGTACCGCCTTGAATCGGTTCTATTTCTCCATTTGCAAAAGTAGCACGAATAATTGCTTTTTGCCCATATTTTTTACGTATCAAGTCTACTGCTTCATCTAAATTCTGGTCTTTAATATCCTTATCAAAGAATGATAATTGTTGATTTTCTTTTTTAATGAAGCCGGAAACTGATACTCCCAGATGGCGAATGGGCTCACCCCTCCAGCATTGATCAAAAAGTTTGCAAATATGATCATAGATCTCGGAAGTGGAGTCGATAGCAGAGGTTAATTTTACTTGATGGCTATATCTTAAAAAATCATCTGTTTTTATTGACACTGATACCAAAGTTGCTAAATACCTGGATTTCCTGAGTCTCATCGATACTCTCTCCACCAACGCAAGCAATATCTTAAGGGCTTCATCCCTGTCTACCACATCATAGCTTATGGTAGTACTATTCCCCATACCTTTAGGTTCTATTTCACTGTTAGGTATTACAGGTGTGCTGTCCCTTCCATTAGCATAATCCCAGATCAATTGTCCGTGGGACTTTAACAATGCCCTCATATGAGCAGGATCAGCCTTGGCCAGATCACCGATGGTGTTAATATTAATCTTGCGAAGTTTGCGCTCTGTCGCACGTCCTACCATAAAAAGATCTTTTACGGGAAGAGGCCACATCTTTTTCTCTATTTCACAAGGCCATATAGTATGCACCCGATCTGGCTTTTCAAGCTCAGACGCCATCTTAGCCAATAATTTATTTGTAGATACGCCGATGTTCACAGTAAAACCTAATTCATTTTTAATTCTATCTTTAATCTCATATGCAACCTTTACTGGATCTCCGAACCTTGCTTCTGAATGGGTATAATCCAAAAAACACTCATCGATACTATACCGCTGCACCAAAGGCGAATACTCCGTCAGTATTCTGTACATGGCATTACTGCAAGACATATATAGATTATAGTTTGGGGGCATTATTATCATATTAGGACATTTTTTCTTAGCCTCATAAAGGCTCTCTCCTGTAATCACACCTGCTTTTTTACAAGGGATAGATCTAGCCAAAATAATTCCATGGCGATTATTGGGATCTCCTGCAATAACCGCAGGCACTGTACGAAGATCCACAGGA
>JAAYHT010000217.1 GCA_012735285.1 Clostridiales bacterium
AACAATGCATTAAATCGGACCTTCAGTGACGAGCTCTATTTAAATCCTAAATACGTCTTCAGCACTTTTGTTGTTGGTAAAAATAATCACTTTGCTCATGCAGCCTGCTTGGCTGTTGCAGAGACACCTCCAGGTACTGCATACAATCCTCTTTTTATCAATGGTGGTGCAGGACTTGGAAAAACCCATCTAATGCACGCTATTGGTCATCATATTCTTCGTAAAACTCCAACTACAAAAGTTCTATATGTCTCTTCTGAGATGTTTACTAATGAGTTAATTAGAGCGATTAGGGAAAATAAAACGGCTGATTTCAGAAGGAAGTATAGGAATATAGATGTTCTTCTAATTGACGACATCCAATTCATTGAAAAAAAGGAAAGTGTCCAGGAAGAAATATTCCACACCTTTAATACTCTGTATGAAGCTTCTAAGCAGATAATTTTATCTAGCGATAGGCCTCCTAAAGCTATTACCACATTAGAAGAAAGGCTCCGTTCCCGTTTTGAATGGGGATTGATAGCAGATATTCAACCACCCGATTATGAAACCAGGGTAGCAATTCTCTTAAAGAAGGCTGAGCTGGAGGATATAAAGATAACTGATGAATTTATGGACGTTATATCCATAATAGCTGAAAAGATTCAGTATAATATACGTGAATTAGAAGGTGCATTTATAAGAGTTGTGGCATATGCTTCTTTAACCGGACAGGCTATCACGACGGATCTAGCTAAGGAAGTATTAAAAGATGTATTTGCTATAAACAAAAAGGAAATAACACCGGACTTAATAAAGAAGCATGTATCAAAGCACTTTAATATAAAACCATCTGATATGGAATCCTCCAAAAGAGCACGTACATATTCATTTCCAAGACAAATCGCTATGTACATGTGCAGAAATATGACAGATCTATCTCTACCCAAGATAGGCGAGGCATTCGGCAATAGGGATCATACAACTGTTTTGCATGCTTGTGATAAAATAGAAAAAGAAGTACGATCAAATGAAGCTTTAAACGAAGTAATCAAACATTTAGAAGAAGTAATAAAAGGGGAATAATTTGAACAGCAGTTATTAAGGTTTTTTTTAACTTATCCACAGGAATTATTTATAATTAATTGTTTAAATTCTGTTGTCCACAAAAGTTATCAACATATCCACAGACCCTACTACTACTTCTACTACGAATAGATATAAAAAGAAGGAGGCCCTGTCATGAGATTTGTTTGCAACCAGCAAGTATTAGCTAAAGCGCTAAATATAGTTTTAAAGGCAGTAACACCAAGAACAACTATTCCGATACTAAAAGGCTTACTATTAACTGTTGATAATAATGGAATTCTAAAGATGGTTGCTTCCGATATGGATTTAAGCATAGAAAGAAAAATCCAGGTCCATTCCGCTGAAGAAGGTTCTATAGTAGTATCAGCAAAACTTTTCAATGATATTATAAGAAAGCTTCCAAATGACGATGTGGAAGTAACTGAAGAAAACAATACAGTTACTATTCGCTGTCTTTCTTCAGAATTTACTATAGTAGGGCAGCCTGCAGAAGAATTCCCCAGCATAGGTACAGTAAACTCTGATGAAAGAATAAAGCTTGATAAGGCAGCTATAAAAGAGATGATCAAAAAGACATCCTTTTCTGCCAGTATAGAGGAATCCAAGGGAATAATTGTAGGCATTTTAATTGAAATGGAAGATGACTATCTATCAATGGTTGCTCTAGATGGTTTCCGTATGGCAGTAACTAAAGAGAAAAAAGCAAACAATGATAGCAAGAAAATTGTCATATCCGCAAAGATAATGAATGAAATATATAAGATCTTCACGGAAACCGTTGAAGATGAAGATGTAGAGATGATTCTAGATGATAAGAAGGCGGTCTTCCTAATGGAAGATACTAAAATAGTATCTAGAATTATGGAAGGTGAGTTTATTAAATACAAGGGCATCATACCAAAAGAATACTCTTCGAAA
This sequence comes from Clostridiales bacterium, assembly GCA_012735285.1. GTDB lineage: Bacteria > Bacillota > Clostridia > Peptostreptococcales > Anaerovoracaceae > JAAYHT01. Next base: position 1,987 of record JAAYHT010000217.1, read on the forward strand.
TTGATAATAGATAGATTAGAACTTTTAGATAGCATAGAGAGAGCATCCCTTCTTGCAAGGGAGGGGAGAAATAACTTAGTCAAGCTATCTTTAGAAGAGGATGGCCTTGTAATTACATCTAGTTCAGAGGAAGGAAATGTTATAGAAAAAGTAAATGCTCATAAAGAGGGCAATGATCTGCTTATAGGTTTTAATGCTAAATATATTATAGATGCATTAAAAGTGATTGATGATGAGGAGATAGTCATGGAATTTGGTTCTAATGTAAATCCATGTCTGATAAAACCTATAGAAGGAGATCAATTTCTATATTTAATACTTCCAGTAAGAATTGCTGCATAAATTAGTGATACAAATGTATTTTAAAGAGGTTAGATTAAAAAATTTCAGAAATTATAAAGATGGCTTAGTAAGTTTTCATCCCAAGGTTAACCTTATAACCGGCAAAAATGCCCAGGGAAAGACAAACCTCATTGAAAGCTTATATATCATGAGCCTAGGCAAATCATTTCGTACAAGTAAGGATAGGGAAATGATTGCCTTTAATGAGGATTACTGTATAGTAAGATGCATATATGTTAAAGAAGGAAGAGAGAATGAAATAGAAATAGTAATTTCCAAAAAAGGAAAGGCTATTAAAGTAGATGGTGCGAAGATAAGTAAAACAAGCCAATTACTAGATAATATATATACAGTGGTCTTTTCTCCTGAGGATTTAAAAATAGTTAAGGATGAACCTGAAAAGAGAAGAAGGTTTATCGACAGGGAGCTATGTCATCTAAAACCTGTTTACTATAAAGAACTACAAAGCTACAAAAAGATTCTGCTTCAGAGAAACACTCTCTTAAAAAAGGGTGTTGATGATCTTGCCATGCTAGATGTATGGGATAGGGTTCTTGTAGAGTATGGAAGTAGAATTGTCGGTAAGAGAAAAGAATTTGTTGAAAAATTAAATATATTAAGCAGAAAAATACATTCAAGGATTACTAACGGAAAAGAAGATCTGGTTATAGAATATGAGTCTAATATTATTTTTAATGAAGAATTAAGCAATATTGAGTATGATTTTATAGAAAAACTTAAAAAAAGTAGAAAAAAAGACATAATAAGAGGAACCACAAGTTTTGGACCTCACAAAGATGATATTAAAATCAGTATCAACGGTATAGATGTAAGACATTTCGGCTCACAGGGACAGCAGAGAACAGCTGCACTTTCTCTTAAACTTGCTGAAATACAGTTGATAAAAGAGGAAAAAGGGGAAGATGCAATTCTTTTGTTAGACGACGTGCTCTCTGAATTAGATAAGGAAAGGCAGGAGTTTTTGATAGATACCTTGTCAGATACCCAGCTTTTCATTACAACTACTGAATTTGACAATCTTTTACTTGACAGCATTAAGGCAGGATATGTCTTTGAAGTTAATGCTGGCAGGGTAGAAAAAACATTGACAAAGTAGGGTTATAAATGTATAATTTAGAAGCACTTGTCGAGAAGTAAAACATTTTTTTTATAATAGATATTGATATATGGGGGGTGTGTATGCGTGAAGAGGACTTATCAACCGAAGAGAAGGCAGAGAAGCAAAGAACATGGCTTTAGAAAGAGAATGAAAACTAAAAATGGTAGAAATGTATTAAAAAGAAGAAGATTGAAAGGTAGGAAAGCACTTACAGCATAGAGACCGCAAAAGTGGTCTTTTTGTTTCGGACAAAGGAGAATTAATGCGAAAACCTGATGTATTGCGTAACAAAAAGGACTTTTCTTCTATATATAATAATGGAAAATCTGTTGGTGAAAGATGTTTAGTTTTGTTTTATAAAAAAAATGGTTTACTTTATAATAGAAGGGCCTTTTTAGCAAGCAAAAAAGTAGGTAAAAGTGTCCTAAGGAATCGTGCGAGGAGGTTATTGAGAGAAAGTTATAGGTATCTGGAAAATGATATTAAAAAAGGTTATGATTTGATTTTCATTGCAAGAAAGAGTATTTTGAAACTGAAATGCGCGGATGTGAAAGAATCTATGGAAGCCGCACTTAAAAAAGCCAGAATATTAGAGAAAAAATAAGGTGACAAATTTGGGAAGATTTTTAATCCTTCTTATAAA
>JAAYHT010000218.1 GCA_012735285.1 Clostridiales bacterium
ATACGAAGGCGAAGTTTTCGGTATCATAGGATTTAGCGGTGCCGGCAAAAGTACCCTGGTTCGCTGTATGAACTTTTTAGAACGACCAACAAGGGGCACTGTATTTTTTGATGGAAAAGATCTTTCCAAGCTCAGCAAGAAAGAGCTTTTAAGAGCACGCCAGTCTATGGGTATGATCTTCCAGCATTTTAACTTGCTGATGCAGCGCAACTCCTTGGACAACGTCTGTTTTCCTTTGGAGATTATAGGGATGGATAAAAGCGAGGCGCAAAAGCGGGCCTATGAGCTTCTTGAAATAGTAGGGCTTTCCGATAAGGCCATGGCCTATCCCTCTCAACTTTCGGGAGGACAGAAGCAGAGGGTGGCAATTGCAAGAGCTTTGGCCACCAGACCCAAGGTGCTGCTCTGTGATGAAGCTACCAGCGCTTTAGACCCAGCAACCACCCATTCGATCCTTGCGCTTTTAAAACAGATTAATAAGGATCTGGGACTTACCATAGTGGTCATCACCCATGAGATGAGCGTTATTGAAGAAATATGCCAGAGAATCGCCATTATTGATCAAAGCCGGATTGTAGAAGTTGGCGATGTTATAGACATCTTCACCAATCCTAAAACGGAGATTGCCAAGAGCTTTTCCGCACCGGGAGGCAATATAGCTGATAAAGTCATCGGCAACCGCCTAGTCAAGATCATATTTAACGGCAATTCATCTTACGAGCCCGTTTTGGCAAGAACTATTTTAGAATGTAAGGCACCGGTAAACATCATGTTTGCCGATACCAAAAATATAGATGGGAAGGCCTTTGGTCAGATGATCATTCAGCTTCCCGAAGATGAGAATTTATCCAACAGGGTCCTGGCATTCCTTAAAACCCAGGACATAATAGTTAAGGAGGTGGATGTAAGTGTTTAGTAGTGTTGTGGCAAAGATGATAGGATTTGGTGTGCTGGAAACACTATATATGACTCTAGTCTCCACCGCCATAGCTTATATAATAGGCTTGCCTTTAGGTGTAGCTTTAGTGGTTACCGACGGGAGCCAACATCCCCTGGTAAAAGGTATTAATACTGTTTTGGGTATCGTTGTCAATTTTCTGAGATCAGTACCATTTCTGATCCTGCTGGTTGCTCTGATCCCCTTTACCAGGGCTATAGTGGGAACTTCCATAGGTTCCACTGCAACCATAGTTCCATTAGTCATCGCATCTGCGCCTTTTATAGCCAGATTAGTAGAATCTTCCCTCAAGGAAGTAGATAAAGGAGTGATAGAAGCCGCCCAATGTATGGGCGCTTCCATGACTCAGATTATATACAAGGTAATGCTTCCGGAAGCGAAACCCTCTTTGATAGTAGGTTCTGCTATAGCAGTCACTACCATTTTAAGCTATTCCGCCTTAGCTGGCTTCGTAGGCGGAGGAGGACTGGGGGATATTGCAGTTCGCTACGGTTATTACCGCTACCAAGAGGACATTATGATAATCACCGTATTATTACTAGTCGTCATTGTTCAGATCCTGCAAGAAATCGGGATGAAAGTGGCGAAAATTAATGACAAAAGGATATAATTGGAGGAGAAATTATGAAGAAAATATTATCGATTTTATTGATTGCTGTACTAGCACTTTCAGTGTTTACAGCCTGTGGATCAGATGGATCTAATGAATCTGATGTAGAGCTTCAGAAAATAGTTGTAGGCGCAAGCCCTACACCTCATGCTGAAATTCTAGCAGTTGTTAAAGAACTGCTGGTTGACAAAGGTTATGATCTTGTGATCCAGGAATTTGTAGACTATGTTCAGCCAAACCTGGCTTTGGACAGCGGTGAAATTGATGCAAACTACTTCCAACACCGCCTCTACCTTGAACAGTTCAATGTAGAAAATGGAACCGAACTTACTGCATTAGCTGACGTACATTACGAACCCTTTGGCATCTACCCTGGAAAGTCCTCATCGCTAGATGAACTCAAAGAAGGTTCTCAGATAGCTGTACCAAACGACACAACAAACGAAGCCAGAGCTTTGCTGCTTTTAGAATATCTAGGGCTGATAAAGCTTAAAGAAAACGTAGGCTTAGAAGCTACTGTTAATGATATTGTTGAAAATCCAAAGAATTTAAAAATCGTTGAAATTGAAGCTGCCCAGCTTCCACGTTCACTTCCTGACGTAGACTTTGCAGTTATCAACGGCAACTATGCCATCGATGCAGGACTTAACGTAGGAACCGATGCTTTAGCCATCGAAGACGCTGAATCACCAACAATCAAAACCTACTATTCAAACGTACTGGCAGTAAAGGTGGGCGATGAAGACAGAGAAGACTTGAAAGCTTTAGCAGAAGCTTTAGTATCAGCTGAAGTCAAGGAATTCATTGAAAACACCTACGAAGGCGCAGTAGTGCCCATGTTCTAGGGAAAGATAAAATAGTATGAAGATATAGAGAGCTTCGAAAGAAGCTCTCTTGTTATTAACACAGTTTTGAATCCGAGGACAGGGAAACAGCAGTGCAGGCAATTAGCACAATGGCTCCCCCAATTAATTGAATTGTTGTGAGCATTTGTTTAAAGAGAATATATGATGCTACTATGGCTACGATAGGCAGGATGTTTTCAAAGATAACCACTTTTGTAACAGACAGCCTGCTTACGCCGAAAATATAGCAAAAGCCTCCTAATGCAAAGGCCACAACTGCACTCACTGCTAGTATGATCCAGACAGTCTTTGGACAAGTTAAGGCTTCAGAGGGTTTATTTATCAAATATATTGGGATGGCAGCTATAGTGCCTGATACCAACAAGGCGGTGGTCAAGGTCAATATCGAGTACTTTTTGTTCAGAGGCTTTACAAGCACCACGTAGGAAGTCCAGGATATGGCAGCAACTAACATGAAAATAACTCCCATAATGCTTCCTGAGAATCCTTCTCCCCCCGATCCGCTTACTATCATAGCCACACCGATGATGGAAACTATAATCCCAATAGCTTTAACAGGGGTTATTCTGTTTTTATACAAGATCCGGTCTGCCAATAGACCGAAGATTGGCACAGTGGCTAGTATCAGTGATGCTAATGAACCGGATGTTCTCTGTATCCCCAGGCATTCAAACCAGGTATAGATGGTTACGCCTATGGCACCGCTTATAAAAACTCGTGGCCAATCGGCCTTGTCTATATGAAATTTTTTCTCTTTTATTAACAATACAATAAACAAAAAGACTGTACTGAAAAGCAGTCTGAAAAAGGTTACAGCCGATGTGGGCAAATAGGCTGTCATATAATCAATGGCTATAAAGTCGAGTCCCCAAAGTATGTTAGCAAAAATTACAGCCAAGATGCCAAGATAATAACTAGTCTTCATCACGTCCTCCCAAGTTAAGTCATTTATAACTTCTACTCTATCACGAAAGCTGGCTGAATTGGGGTAATATTTTGTCATGACAAGTGTATTATTTTGTCTTATGAAGAGTAATATTTTGTGTTATCATAGATATATATCCAAGTAATTTCAGGAGGCCATATGTTTGTAGAAACTGTAGGTTATAGATCCCGTAGCAGAATAAGAGCAGGCATATTCAGCATTTCCGAATACCCTACCCACGTACACCCAAATGCATTGGAGATCCTGTGTGTGCTTGAGGGAAAGGTCCGCATATCAGATACTATGCTCAAACAGCGTTTATCTGAAGGAGACCTGTACTTTTTCAGTATGCGGAACCCCCATCAGATTTCTGCTGCAGGAAAGAAAAACATCCTGTTGTATGTACAGCTGGATCTAAACTATTACAAAAGATATTTCAAGGATATCGACAAGGCATATTTTGTATGCGATTCCTTTATTCGCTAGAATCAAATGAGCAGCAAGCTCCATTACATGAGATTTCTATTATCAAAAATATATTTTGCCTACAAGGATGAAGCTACAAGCGATTCAGCATTAGAGAACATGGGAAAAGAGTTACTTTCCTTTCTGCTTGCCCATTTTCAATTTTATACCTACAAGATTGAAAAGGGCAAGTCGATAAAAGCAGTGCAGCCTTCGGATATCCGGCCTAACGATCCCTATTTTCTCCGGATTTACAGAATAATCGATTATATTTTTGACCATTGTACAGAAAAGCTGAAGCTGGAGGATATCGCAGCGCGGGAATACCTCAACGTCAGCTATCTAAGCCGCTACATAAAAAAAGCCTGTGGCTTGTCATTTACTGAGCTACTCTCAATGGCCCGCTGTGAAGAAGCACAAAGGCTTTTAGGTGCCAGCCGCGATACTGTGGATCAGATCGCTTCGCTGGTGGGTTTTGCAAACCGAAAGCATTTAAGTACCCAGTTTCGTAAATGGTTTGGGATTACACCCACTGAGTACCGCCGCCGTTTAGAGGACCAATACAGGCGACCGAACCAGGCTCTCTTTCTACCCTATGAGGAAGATACTGCACATAAGATTCTTAGACAGTATTTGGAATAAAAAAAGGGGAACCTTTGTCCCCTTATGATGTTTTAATTGATGTAGCCTGCCTTAGTAAGGATTTCTATTGCCTTAGCTTCGTTGGCTTCACTGACCAATACCACAGGTCCGGTGCAGCCCATACCCGTCTCAGCATATATTCCCTCAGCCCATAGGGTTTTAGCTGCATCCTCAATATCCATAATCTCTATGCCTGGGATCTCAACAGTTACTATTTCCTTTGCTGGAGGCTTTACCTCCTCTTCAGTAGCAGCCGTTTTTCTTTCCTTTAAGCCATCCAATATTTGTTTCAAGCCAGATCTGTTGGCTTTAGCGAACTCATCTGCCGCCAGCTTCAGGCAGTTATTCTTAACCAGCTGGGTTGCATACTCTATCGCACCTGCAATGACTGGAGCTCCCGATGCTCTTGAGACTATTAATACGATCTTATCATAGCCCTCACCTATTCCGGGACCGTATCCATATCCAACTGATTCGTAACTACCTCCTGTTGTGAAAGCTGAGAACAGCTTTATCATCAGGTTTCCTGTCAAGGAGTCCATTACCATTACATCGGCTGTTCCTGCGAGCAGGTCGTTTCCTCTCATCACAACTCCGCCATCTTTACGGGCAGATTCTGCAAACTTAATATCATAACCCTTTTGCTGCAGTTCTCTTAATGCCTTTTCTGCCTGCCTTGCCCCATCTATATTTGCAATGCCGATAGTAGGCTCTTTTACGCCGCTTGCTTTAGCAGCTATGATACCGTAGATGGCATTCTTAACCATAGCCTCTGCCCTGTCTGTCGCCGAGGTTCCGGTTGTTGTGGCAATGAACATTTCTCTACCTCTTCCCGGGGTTATTACCCTTCCTACTGTGGAAACGCCAATTGGGAACGAATAATTCATTGTCACTGCTGCATCTATCTCTTTTCTTCTCAGCATTTCATCCATTTTCTTATGGGCCTCTTCCCCTTCTATTAGGATTGCCCTGTAGCCCTTATTCTCAGCAAGGGAAATGGCTTCTAGAACATTATCCTTGCCCAACTCGCTATCTTCAGCAACGATACCGATCAGGGGCTCTATTACTTCTTTAACACTTACCTTTAGATCTTCAGTTTGAGCTTCTTTGCTGTTTTCCTGCAGTACGAAGGATACTCCATCGAAGAGGTTGGTCATACGACCTAAGAATAGGCTGCCTTTACCGATAATCATGGCTTTCTTAATGCGGCCTTCAAGGATTTCTTCCCTTGCAAATCCTAGATAGGGTACCCCTGAAGGTATATGCCCCTGGGTCGGAGCCCAGCCCTTCATTCCGTGATTTTTGACAAAGTTCAGAATGTCGGCTCTTTCAAGCTCTCCTCTTTTTACACCTAGAGCTGCTATCATCTTGTAGTTGGCTTCGGGAACATCACCCGCACCTGCAGGCTTTGTGATATCGGGGTTCTGCATTTCAGCAGCGAACTTATCAATATCGGTAATTCTTAAACCCGCCCTATCCAAAGGATCAGTTACAAGTGAGCTGATTACAGCCTGTGGTGAGGAACCTGTTCCAATAGTGTGGCGTCCTACAATATCCAGATTGATCTCAGGGTTTACACCGTCATTCTTACTAATTAAAACGGCGAAACCGCCCATAACATCTTCCAGGATCGGTATATTCTTTTTAACATGGTCTTTACCGTTCATTCCCAGCTTGGCCACAGCTCCTCCTGCAAATACCACCACATTATCGAAGGTTCCTGACTTAACCAATGCGGAAGCTTCTATAATGGCGTGGGCTGGTCCTGCGCAGAAGCTTCTGGTGTCAGAGCCGGTGGCATTTATCAGTCCCACCATTTCAGCCTGCGCTTTCGCAAAGTTTCCGCCCCCTCTTTGGTTCATGTCTCCGCATGCTTCTTCACTGCAGTCAATTACATAGTCTACAGCTTCCCTATCTATTCCGGAATTGTTGATCAAGTGAAGTAATGCTAATACACCCGAAGCCTTGTAAGCTAGATTCTCTAAAAGAACTTCTGCGGACAAGTTAACATCTATTTCATGTGCCCGTTTAACATAACCGACAATTTCCCTTTCGAAGTATAGCGGTTCGGCGTTATACTCACTGATATATTCTTTAATAGCTTCAAGACTTTGTCCATCCTTCAGCTTAGATAACATCGATTCTGTAATGAGAGGATGCTTAGTGAGCTTTTCCTTTGTCTTTGCTACAAAGTTTTCTTCCAAAACCACAAGGTCGAAGGCATCGCAAATCTGCATAAGAGCAATAAATTCATCTTCAGGCATTAATTCGCCGAATTTGCCAAAGCGCTTTGCATCGGCAACTTGTTTGTCATACCAGGGGAATTCAAAGTCTTCAAGATCTTTAGGTGTCAAATTCCCAAGGTAAACTTGGTTAGGTGGATAGGCCAGCACTTGTTCATAACTTCTAATGCTCGAATTAAGTGCCTTTAAGTAGTCTGAATCCGGGTTAACAATTCTCTCTACAGTTTGTGTTGTCCCGTAATTTATTACGAAATCTGGTGCATGTACTAAAACATAGCTAGCACCTTTCACTACAGCATTTCCGCTCATTTGAAACATTCCTTTCTTAAGCTATTAAAGGGACGATGTATATAAGTAAATATATAGTCGTCCCCTTTTTACTAGCATTTTCTAATATTTAGTATATTGCTCTCTTATAGCAGTCATCTCATTTACAATGTCATCAACATCAAGTACCATTTCCATCATGCTGATCTGCTCATCATATACTGCTTCGTCGATTTCTACTTTTAATTCTGGTTCACAAATATGATATACCTTGAGTCCCAACGAGACTCCAGCCAAAGGACCTGCAAAAGTTGGATCACCTGCTGTTACGGTTTCAGCTGCCAATCCTGCTGCTTCACCTTCACCAGCACCTAGAACGACAACCACGTTCTCAGGGCCGAATTTTTCAGCAAACTCTTTGACTCTCTTTTGGTTTTCCAGGTCCATGGCACCAGCGGCTGTTCAGACAAAGCATTCTGTAGAAGCAAATACTACATTTCCTCCTGCAGTTGCTACGCATTCTTCAATTGCTGGTGCGGGAATGCCATCTCTATCGCCTATGACAATAACATTTTTCCCTTTTAAGATTGACATATTGTCCTCCTTTCTTCTATGTTAGATATATTTTTGAATCATAGATTCAATATTAGCCTCAGTAGCTTGATCCTTTACCAGTTCTTCAACTTTTTCTCCATCTTTATATATTGCGATTACTGGAAGACCCATGACTTTTTGACTTATAGCTAACCTTCTGGCTTTAGTGGTGTTGAGCTTAACAAATTTTATCTTGTCGCCATATTTCTCTGACATAGATTCTACAAAGGGCATTATGGCCTTGCAGGGTTCACAACCATCCCCATAAAAGTCAACTAGAACATATCCCTCTGCTTGCAGTACTTCCTTTTCAAAAGTTTCCTTGTCCACTGCTAACATGTAATATTCCTCCTTATCTAACCCCGAAGATATTTTTCCGCCATAATTGCTGCTATTGCTCCTTCTGCTGCAGCTGTTATCACCTGTCTTACCTGCTTGAATCTGATATCTCCTGCTGCAAATACTCCCGGTACGTCGGTTTTCATATCTTCATCAGTGATAATATAACCGTCTTTCATAGCTACTTTGCCTTCAAATATTTGAGATTGTGGTTTAAAGCCGATAAATATAAAGGCTCCTAAGATCTCGTCATCTTCATCGGCTTTGATTTCTGTAATTTCGCCTGTCTTGACATTTTCAACTACAATTGAAGACAATATCCCTTCGCCTTTGAATTCTTTAACTACAGTATTCCACATAAAGTCAATTTTTTCATTGTCGAAGGCCTTTTGTTGAAGGCTTTTTGCTGCTCTCAATTCATCTCTTCTGTGAATTATGGTTACTTTTTTTGCGTATTTAGTTAGAAAAAGAGCTTCATCCACAGCGGCATCACCACCGCCAACTACATAGATATCTAATCCTTGGAAAAATGCTCCATCGCATGTTGCACAGTAGGATACGCCTTTTCCTGTAAACTCTCTTTCTCCAGGGCATCCAAGAGAGGCTGGATATGCTCCTGCCGCAATTATTACTGTTTTAGCCTGGTAGATGTTTGTAGCACATTTTATCTCTTTGATACCCCCATCAAGATCAACTGAATCAACTGTATCGTAAACAATCTCCGCACCAAAGCTCCTGGCTTGCTTAGCCATGCGCTCTACTAAAGAAGGGCCGGTTTCACCTTCTAGTGAACCGGGATAGTTCTCTATTTCTGAAGTCTGTCCTATCTGTCCGCCTTCTATTGCTTTTTCAATTATCAGGGTATCCAAATGTGCTCTTCCTGCATATAGCCCTGCAGAAAGGCCAGCCGGTCCCCCACCTATAATTACCACGTCATATATTTTGCTCATTCTTAACCTCCGTTTTCAGCTTATTCAAATACTGTTTGCTCACTAATTTCAGTGGATAATGCTTGTAAGGCTTTGTCTATCAATTTTCTCCTTATTTCCTTCTCCTTATCAGCTGGCTGTGATGGATCACCTAGAGGATGTGGAATAGCTATAGCTGGTACAATTCTATTGGCGCCAACTGTTTGGGAAATAGGTACCACTGTACAAATATGGACCACAGGGATTCCGGCTCTCTCAATCTCTTTAACCATCGTTGCACCGCAACGCGTACAGGTTCCTCACGTTGAGGTGAGAATTACTGCATCTACTCCATCGGAAACCAGTTCTTTGGCTATAGCAGCTGCAAACTTCTTTGCATTTGCAACTGAGGTACCGTTACCGGTTGTAGTATAGAAGTATCTGTGCAGCTTACCGATCTTCCCTTCCTTCCCAAATTCTCTTAACACATCAACGGGCAGCACCCTGTCTGCATCCTTATTAGCATAGACCGGGTCATAGCCACCATGAGCAGTTTCATATTCCTCTGCTGTTAAATCATCTATTCCTTCAATATCATACTTAGCATATTTAGATGCGCTTGAAGACTCTATGCGGTCGGGATTTCCTTTTGGAACAATACCGCCCGATGTTACTAAAGCAATAGTTGCCTTAGTGATATCCTTGATAGCAGGACTAGGATCTACCCTATCAAAGTCAGGCATAGGATACTCGGTAGTAAATTCTTCTCCTTTTAACTTCTTTAGAAGCATTTCTACAGCCCGTTCAGATCCCCGCTTTTCCTCAAAGAAGTTTACCCTTATTCCTGTTGGAATATATCCTTCTTCTTCAGGAGATCCGATAGGCTCTCCCAATGCCAGTTTAAGAGCTAAGGGTGCCATTTTCTTGATGGCGTCCCTCATTCCTGCTGCTGAGTCCTTTGTTGAAACGATATGGACTTTGGATTTAAATGAGTCAACTCCGGGATTCTCCACATACATACCGGTCAGCGCAGGAATACCTAATTTCTCTTTAACTGTAGCTGCTATAGAACCGCAAGCCATTCCATATCTTCCAGCATTAAAGGCAGGACCTGCAATGAACAGGTCAGGCTTGAAGGTCTCGATCATTGTTAAAAGTTCTTCGGTTTCCGCTTCAATGTTTTCGTTGAAGTATGAGTCTCCGCATATAACAGTGCCTACGATTTCAGCTTTATCTTTAAAGCTAGCTTGAAATGCCATGCCGGGACCAACAAATCCTTCTCTTGCTTCTGGTTTATGGTCTGCTTTTTCTTCGCCACCAATTTGACCGAAGAATTGATTTATATAATGTACAACCCTTATTTTCGACATTTCAATACCTCCTATCTTGCAGAAAGCTTGTTGAATCCAAGCTCGTTTGTGGCGCCTACAATAACCTGCAATTCGGCAGTTATTGATCCGTCTGGTTTCAAGCTACCTGCGAAACCACCGGCAATAACATCTGCTACTTCCTGATACCCTATAACTTTATCCATTGGAGGAAGTTCAATGACCATGTTGGCATTTCCAGCTGTCACCACTGCATTAGCACTTTCATCAGCATCAGCCAGTGATTGCGATGCTCCGTCTCTTCCTGCATACTCATCGGTGATAATAACGGTTTTTATACCTTTTGCCTCTATCTTTTTACAGTTCATTATCAGGTCTGTATCGGGGTTTCCGAATCCTTCCTGAGATATGATTACACCGTCAACATCTAAGAATTCCACAAGCTTTGAAGTCCAGTCGGAGGATCTTTCCTTATCGTCTAAATATACGTTTTCATTTGTTATAACCACTGCGACAAAATTTAATTCCTTGCCATGTTTTTTGAAGAGATCCTCAACAACGGGATTGTTTAAATGATGATAGGTAGTGTTCTTATCACAAGCGGAAACACAGTTACCACTAATTATCGCCCCATCCATTAATTCGGTGGGATATATGATCGTGGGAAGAGAGTGTTTCATATCAACACCATAAACATAAGTATCATGTAAGAGTCCCTGGGTTTGAAGCATCAAAACGTAAGCCACCCTTGGCAGATCCGGGAACTTTTCCATACTTTCTTTAACTGTATAAGTTTCATAAGTTTCTATCTCTTCCGCTTCTATATCCTTAGCCAAATTACCAAGGTATGCTGCAGCTCTTAACCCTGCTATCCTAACTGTTTTTTCATGAGTGTGCTGATCTATACCTTCAACTGGTTCACAAACCACTACTAGGTTAACCAGCTTAGAGAATGGAGTATAGTCTGCTCCAGGTCCGCTCATATCTATAATGCCTTCCTGAAAGCCCACAATCTTTCCTGTGGTTACAACTGCCATTCCTTTAAGTACGTTTGTCCTACCTTGCCCCACAGTTTCCACTTTAGATAGGGTTCCTGGGAAAACCTGTCCCTTGCCTGATACTTTCACCCTTGGTTCAATAACGTCTTTAACAGGCATAATTCTTGTCTTGTCTCCAGGTCTTGCCACATCAATGGTAATGCTTTTAATGTTTTCGTCCACCATCAGATGTGATATTAATTCTTCCTGGTTTAGATATAGGGTGTTACCTTCGATCCTTGATTCCGAATCAAATTTCACATCATGAATAGGGATTTTTCCGAGTTCCAACTTCATAATTATCCTCTCCTATTAGCACTTATTAGCGCACTTTCTAATAGTTTATAATCAATTTCTCTATAATCATTTAATATCCGCTCATTATTAGCCTTCCCATTATCCGTAGGGATTTTCTCAAATTGCTCGTAGGTTCTAATGCTTTTTTCGATTATGTCCAATGAGTCTAGGTCAAGTTTTTCTGGCACTTTGCTGATGGCTACTGATTTAAATGGAGTCTGATTAGGTTTTACGCTGCCCGATAAAGGATGTGTTAGTAATCGATGCCCTTTGTGAATACGATCCCTTACAGCGATTAAGACATCCTTATGGGTCCCATCGATATACTCTTTTTCTATAGAATTGCCTGTCTCTTCCATCATCTTAGCATTGTTTGTAATTATTATCAACAGATAGTGCCACCCCCTCCCCGATTTCCATATATTATACCCCGATTTTCTAATTCAAATATAAAAAAACAGAAGACATTTCGCCTTCTGCTCTGTTTTATAACCTGAGAGTTTCTACGAAATATCGTATTGCTCCTTCGGTGCATATACATGCTTTCCAGAGTTCTGTCCGTTTACGGTCCTTTTACCTGAGATCATCACAAGTGTTAGGCTAATCCACTTGCTTACACCTTCGGTGCACATTATGTGCTCTCCCGTAAACATCATACAGATTGATATTTTATTAACATGATATTACCATATACTACCTTACTAAATCAAGTAGATTTAGCTACAAAAAAATATGGATTTATAAAAAAAGTTGTGTTAAAATTAATTACATCATGCAGGCATGGCGGAATTGGCAGACGCGCACGGTTCAGGTC
>JAAYHT010000219.1 GCA_012735285.1 Clostridiales bacterium
ATATTTCTCTAAAAACGCAGCTTAGGATGTTATTGTTAATGACAGTTTAATTAAGAAAAACAACCAAACATTTTTAAAGAATGTTTTTCAGAGGTCTTTGTCACAAATGATTGACTACTCTAGAGATATATTAACCCAGCAAATTCCATCCGGTTGAATAAAGACAACTCTTATGGTATCGTTTAAATATAGGCTGTCTATATTTTATTTTACCATATAGGAGGTAGGGTAATGAACGAAACGATAAAAACATTGTTAAGCAGGCGCAGTATACGTAAATATAAAGCTGAGCAGATTAAAGACGAAGAGTTGCAAGCTGTTTTAGAGGCAGGAATGTATGCGCCAAGTGCAAGAAATAGACAATCACCCCTCTTTGTAGCAGTACAGGATAAGGAAATGCTTAAGAAGCTGGACGATATGAATAAGGCGGTTAATGGAGCAACTGATCCCCAATACTTTAATGCTCCCACTGTAATACTTGTATTTGGAGATAAAAATGTTCCAACATACATTCAGGATGCAAGCCTTGCTTTGGGAAATATGTTTAATGCGGCAGCATCCTTAGGACTAGGCTCATGTTGGGTCAACCGTGAAAAGGAAATGTTCGAAACTGAAGAAGGCAGGGCACTTATGAAAGAGTGGGGAGTGCCGGATAATTATGAAGGTGTGGGTGCATGTACACTAGGGTATCCAGAGGGACCAATTCCTGAAGCCAAACCCCGTAAGGATAACTATGTAATCTATGTTAAATAACCATTCGTAAAAACCATTATTGTACATCTAGTATGATAATGGTTTTTTATTTCCTATCTAAATTTGTCGTTTAGGATAAAATGAGCTCAAAAAAGTAGTACTAATGTGTTTTATATAAATAAATTGTCTAACGCATTTTATTGCAGCCAAAGATTTGGCTGTATAAAATTTAGTTGGGATTATTATATTTAACATAATACGATTGGGGATAAACCATGAGTATACTTATAGCGGATAGTCAACCATTATTTCGTTATGGAGTCATACAAGTATTGGATTCATATTTAGATGATAATAAAGAGTACCTTGTTGCTGATAATACAGAAGATGCTTTGAGAATACTAGAAACGGAAGAAGTCGATATAGCGATCATTGATTTAAATTTAAAGGACGATGGTGGGCTGGAATTAATATGTAAATACAAGGAATTAAATTCTAATAGATGCCCGGTAAAATTCGTCCTTATCGTATCAACCATATCTGTATTTGAATTTACAAAGGCTAAAGAATTAGACGTAGATGCATATATACTAAGAAACTCAACAGCTGAGGATATAAAATATGTTTTCAATGTCATAAAAAGAGGGGATAAATACTGTCCCTTCAATATTATCAATGATCGGGATTTAACTAATTACCTCACCCGGAGGGAAATAGAGGTGCTGATAGAATTGAGCAAGGGTTTGACTAATTCAGAAATCAGCCATAACTTATATATTTCCGAGAGTACTACTAAGAAACACATAAGTAATATACTTAATAAACTGCAGCTTTCCAATAGAATGGAAGCCATGGCGTATGCAAATGGGCATTTTGGTAAAAATAGGTACTACTTAAGGCATTACAGAATTTCAGGTGTTCAGGATGAGAAAAAGGCATAATATATTTGGATTAATAATCCTTTTGGTAGTTACAGTTAGTATGTTAGGAGTAAGCTATGCAGGATACACTAACATATTGACCATGGATTTAGAT
>JAAYHT010000220.1 GCA_012735285.1 Clostridiales bacterium
ACCGAACATTGATTTGGAACTACTTATATGAATTTTTCTGGCCTTTTCTTCTCCAAATGCTTTTTTAATGGCAATTGTCTCCGCCGCATCGTTAAGCGGTGTAGATGTCCCATGAGCGTTATAGTAAACATCCATGTCTTCGGTGTATCCTGCTTCTTGAAGTGCAAGTACTATAGCGTTCTTTGCCCCTTCGGCATCAGGATGGGGTGCTGTAATATGATAAGCATCACATGTATTTCCGTAACCAGCTAATTCCGCATAAATTTTAGCACCACGGGCCTTTGCACGCTCATACTCTTCTAAAATTATAACGGCAGCTCCTTCTCCAATAACAAAACCATCTCTACGCTTATCGAAAGGTATAGAGCTATCATCGGGTATATTGCGTTTTGATAGAGCCATATTATTTGTAAATCCAGCTATACTCAAAGGGTTGATAGCTGCCTCGCTACCACCTGCGATAATAGCATCGGCATATCCATAGCGAATAGCCCTAAAAGCCTCTCCTATCGCATGAGTAGATGTAGCACATGCAGTTACTACTGGTAGACAAGGTCCTTGGGCATTGAATTTAATTGCAACATTTCCTGCTGCAATATTTGATATCATCATAGGTTTAAAAAGAGGAGATACTCTTTGCGGACCTTCAGAAAACAATTTTTCAGCGCAGGATAAGAATGTTTCCATTCCGCCTGTTCCCGATCCTACATAGACACCAAATCTTTCGGGATCAACATTACCTAATATGCCACTGTCTTTTACAGCTTGATCTGAAGCAGCAACAGCATATTGTGTAAACCTATCCATACGCTTTGCTTCTTTTTTAGTAACATACTCAGTAACATCAAAATCTTTAACTTCAGCCGCAATTTTAACTTTATAATCGCTGGGGTCAAAATAGGTAATGTAATCTATACCGCACACACCATTTAAAAGATTCTCACGAAATGTATTAATATCATTTCCAATGGGTGATATGATCCCCATTCCTGTAACCGCTACTCGTCTCACATATATAACCCCCCATCGATTTTGATAACTTCTCCAGTAATGTATCCAGCATTATCCGATGCTAAAAATGTTGCTAATTTAGCCACTTCCTCTGGTTGCCCCATCCTTTTTAGGGGGATTTCTTCAATTGCGGCTTCTTTTATCTTCGGTGATAATTTATCTGTCATATCGGTTTGAATAAAACCAGGGGCTATTGCATTACAAGTAATATTTCTCCTAGCAAGCTCCTTTGCAACAGATTTAGTCAATCCGATAATTCCTGCCTTTGCACTTGAATAGTTTGCCTGACCTGCATTTCCCGCAATTCCCGAAACGGATGAAATGTTGATAATACGACCTTCTCTTTGTTTCATCATATGAGAGTATAGATGTCGTATCATATTAAAAGTCCCTTTTAAGTTAGTGTCTAATACTTCATTAAAATCCTCTTCTTTCATGTTCAGCATTAGACTGTCTCTTGTTATACCAGCATTGTTCACCAGTATATCCACTTTTGAAAATATTTTTAAAATTTCTTCTACAGTATTCTTAGTATCTTCAAATGATTGCACATCACATTTAAATGATACCGCTTCTCCTCCCAATGCCCTTATCTCTTGTACAGTCTCTTCGGCAGCATCGCTATTGCCTCCGTAAATTAATGCGACAGAGGCACCATTTTTAGCAAACTCAATTGCGATTGCTCTACCTATACCCCGACTCCCTCCAGTCACAATAGCTTTTTTACCTTTCAGCATTAGTCAGTTCCTCCTGTGCTTTAATTAAACTCTTTTCGTCTTCAACATTGAGAATCTTTACTTTACCTAGTATTTTTTTTACCATATTTGACAATGTCTTGCCAGGCCCAACTTCAACAAAAGTATCAACTCCATGTTTATTTAAATTCAATATTAACCTATGCCATAATACAGGAGAGTTTATCTGCTCAAAGAGTTGTTCGCGGCCTTCATAAATTTCTCCCGTAACATTTGCAAACACCGGTATTTTACCCTCTTTATAACTCATATCCTTAAACTCAGATTCCAGACGGGTCCTTGCATCAGTCATCATAGGTGAATGAAAACCTCCGCTCACAGCCAGCTTTAAAGCCTTTCCCCCATGATCAGAGACCAGTTTGGGGAAATCATTTGCAGATTCAACTGTGCAGGAAACCACTGTTTGCAGTTCAAGATTATAGTTGACTGGATAACATCCCTCCATCATACTGCATATCTTTTCTACATCCTCGCCCTTTAATCCTATCACAGCATACATAGTTCCGGGATATTTTTTCCCACAATCGTCCATATATTCTGCTCTTTTTATTATAAATTTAAAGGCTTCTTCTAAAGGAATGTATCCTCCAAACGCTAATGCAGGTATTTCACCCAATGAAAAACCTGCTAAATAGTCAGGGGCTATCCCTCTCTCCCTAAGGGCTTCAGCTGCAGCAAGATCTACACAGAAAAGACAGGGTTGTGTATTCCTTGTGTTAACCAACTCCTCATCCGTGCCTTCAAAACACTGTTTCGAAGTGCCAGGCCTTATAGAATCGGCAAATTCAAACACTTTAGCTGCGCTTTCTGAACACTTTGCTAGTTCCAGCCCCATTCCTGTATACTGGGAACCCTGACCTGAGAACAAAAAAGCTACTCTACCCATTTGGTTGCACCGCCTAATATTTCTTTGGTTTCAGCAACAAGTTCTTGAATAATCTCCTCTACTGTCTGCTCCTTTTTCACTAATCCACAACTCTGTCCAGCCATAAAGCATCCGTTTTTTAAGTCACCAACAAAAACAGCCCTTCTTAAAGCTCCTGTTCCGAACTCTTCGAGTTCTTCTTTCGTTTTTGTGCCCTCTTTCTCAAGCTTTTGAAAAGCACGGGTAAATGGTGTCTTTAGGGCGCGGACTGGATGTCCCAGAGTTCTTCCTGTTGTAATAGTATCAATA
Organism: Clostridiales bacterium; assembly: GCA_012735285.1. Taxonomy (GTDB): domain Bacteria; phylum Bacillota; class Clostridia; order Peptostreptococcales; family Anaerovoracaceae; genus JAAYHT01. Next base: position 2,941 of record JAAYHT010000220.1, read on the forward strand.
TCTTTAGCAGCGATAACCTTATCTTTATAATTCTGATGAATATTGCATTCTTTTGCAACAAGAAATCTGGTACCAAGCTGAACTCCCGAGGCTCCCAACATGAAAGCTGCTGCTACGCCCCTTCCATCGGCTATTCCTCCTGCAGCTATAACAGGAATGTCTACAGCATCACAAACCTGTGGTACTAAAGCCATAGTATTCAGCTCACCTATATGTCCCCCGGCTTCTCCACCTTCTGCTACTACAGCACATGCACCTGAGCGCTCTACCATTTTTGCTACTCCGGTTGATGGAACAACTGGAACTACTTTTATCCCAGCATTAATCCAATCCTTCATGTATTTAGAAGGCAGGCCTGCACCAGTTGTTACAATCTCAACTTTCTCATCGATTACTAACTGGGCAATATCATCAACAAAGGGACTTAAAAGCATAATATTTACCCCAAAGGGTTTGTCTGTAATTTCTCTAACCTTGCGAATCTCATTACGCACAACATCAACAGGAGCATTGGCAGCTGCAATTAAACCTAGCCCCCCAGCCTTAGAAACTGCACCTGCTAGAGAAGCATCTGCAACCCATGCCATTCCTCCTTGAAGAATAGGGTATTCTATACCCAATAGATCACATATCTTCGACTTCATACTAACTCCTACCTATTCTATCAAACTTTCTACTAATTGTACCACATCTCCGACAGTTTTGATACTATCGTCTACATCTAAACTTATATTAAATTCTTCTTCAATCTCCATTGCAATTTCAACAACATCCAAAGAATCTAATTCCATGTCTTCGAATGATGTCTCCATAGTTATTTCTGATAACTCCATATCTTTGCTTTCCGCTATTAACTTTGCTATCTTTTCAAAAATCATATTACTTACCTCCATATTTTAAAAACTATATTTCTATTACACAAGCTCCGCTGGTTAATCCACCACCGAAGGCTGTTAAAATAATAATATCACCAGAGGATAATTTCCCCTCTTCCATTATTTCATCCAGCATCAGTGGGATACTGGCAGATGAAGTATTACCATAGTGATCGATACCTAAAGCTACTTGTTCCTCTGTAAAGCCTAATTTATCCATAACAATTTGAAAGAATCTTGAATTCGCCTGATGTGGTATTAGCATCTTTACATCAGATGCTTTAATACCAGCATCTTTCATTACACTTTTAACATCCTTAATAATCGAAGTTACAGCGAATTTGAAGACTTCGCTACCCTGCATACGAAAATTAGGATCTGTTTTAGGCTGCTTAGCAAAGGGACTATCACAGAAAACAGCTCCTATTGTGATAAGGCTATCATCTCCTCTCGCAGTTATTTTTATCGACTTAAGTCCCTTACCTTTTTTTAAGACAACAGCACCTGCTCCATCTCCAAATAGCACACAAGTGGAACGATCAGACCAGTCTATATG